>NZ_PREV01000037.1 GCF_002959965.1 Microbulbifer pacificus | reverse complement strand
TTTATTATCGTGTATTACGGTTCCGATTATGCAGGGGGATGGCAATCTCTGGATGCTCCACTTCGCACGATAACCACATTGGACCGTTTTGGGCTGGTAACCTGGGATGGCACTACTCCGTACATAAGAATGCTACAGCCACCAGAACTGCTGAAGGCCATGGGGGCAGGATCCAAACATACTCTTCCGCACGGTAACAGAAGAGAAAAAGTTAAATTGTGTGGGAATGGTGTTTGCTCACCGGTGATGGAAATGATTTTTAAACAGATTTCCCAGATTCATCTGGGCGAAATAGATCTGGCATCCTAAGTGAATCTTTCGAAGACTGACTTGATTGTTGACCGTGTTTACGGTGGATCCCGGGAAGGAAATGCTTCGGATGATCCACTTCCCAAACTTTTGGGGGTAGACAGCGGGGCCGGCTTCCGACATCTGGGCAAGCGGCCGGAAATAGAAACGCTCAAGCTGCTCGCGCTCAAATCAAACTTCAATGATCCAGACTGGCCCGATCACCTGGACACTGAAAGCGGATTGTTCACTTATTTTGGAGACAACAAATCCGTCCGCGAGATTCATGACACTCCGAGAAAGGGCAATTTAATTCTCAGAAACCTGTTCGATGCCCGACATACCTCAACTTCCTTTGATCACTTTCCCGTAATACTGCTGTTCGGCGGAACAGGGCAGTATCGCGATGTACGATTTCTTGGCTTGGCTGTTCCTGGTGCCCAGGATCTTGGTCCGGATGAAGATTTGGTAGCGATATGGCGGGCCAAGGGTTCCGCTAACCAGCGCTTCCAGAATTATAAATCTATCTTTACAGTCTTGAATGTTCCCGTTGTATCACGCAAGTGGATTGATGACATCAAGGAAGGCCTTACCGTAAATTCCCCACATGCGCCGAAAACCTGGCTTGACTGGGTAAAATCCCGAAAATTTACCCCTCTTTATGCACCCCATAGCCTGGAAATCCGCAGTAAAGAGCAGCAGCTCCCCGCAAAGACCGAGGATCTGAAAATACTGGAATCAATTTACAGGAAGTTCAAGGAAAACCCCGTACGTTTTGAGTACTGCGCTGTTGCAATTGCCAAGCTTATGATGCCAGCCATTGGTTCCTGCGAGATCACGCGTCCCTGGCGAGATGGAGGGAGAGATGCCATAGGAAGCTACAAGATCGGCAGCGGACCCAGTGCCATCGAGGTGGACTTCGCACTGGAAGCAAAATGCTACAAGCCCGGAT
>NZ_PREV01000036.1 GCF_002959965.1 Microbulbifer pacificus | reverse complement strand
ATTTTAGAGCACTTCTAAAATCATCTCATATTTTAGTTTTTTTAGCGCTGTCACTATTAACATATACCTTAGAAACTTCAATCTCATCGTCCATCAAAAGCGCCACTACACCAGCGACATGATCTGCATCAGCATTTGAGATGATAATACTATCGATCTTTTCTATTTGCAGAGACTCCAACGCGCCCTGGACTGTACTGCCAGGCGCAGCACCTACAATAACGACATTGTTCGCAGAGTGAATAATTGTGCTATTCCCATGGCAGACATCAAGTATTGTAAATTCAACCGAGGCCATCTGAATCCTCTAGCGAAATTCGCCGCGCATTTCATCGCAGGCAAATCTATTGAACATGTGAGCGTTCAGGTAAGACCAGAGGGAAGACTGAGACGACGTGAGTTGAGCTGCCACCTCTAATATTGGGGTAGTGCAAACACGGGTACATCTAGCGCGTACTGTTCTCATCTAATTACGCCGCTACCTACGCCCATTCCTCGCGCTGCTCGACCAAAAAATCAATCAACGCTCGTATCTTTGTCGGCATCTGCGCTCGCGAAGGCACATACAAAAAGAACCCCGGAAAAGGCTGGCACCAGCTCTGCAACACCCTCACCAGCGAGCCATCATCAAGATACTGCTGTACGCACAGATCCAGGTGCTTTATCACACCCACACCATTAAGCGCAGCGCGCAGCATACTTTCGTCATCATTGAATACCCCGTTGCCCTTCGGCTCGAATACCAGGGTGCGCCTGTCAGCATCCGGCGATGTGAAGGACCAGCGGTCGATGATGCCACTGGAGGTAAACCGAAAGGCGAGGCAGTTGTGCTGCAGCAGGTCATCGGGTGTTTCCGGCGTGCCGTGCTTGGCGAAATATTCCGGGGAGCCGACGATCGCCATCGACATCGGCGGTGTCACCGGTACAGCCACCATATGTTCAGCCAGACTTTCCCCCAGGCGAATGCCGACGTCCATGCCACTGGAAATGATATTGGAAAGGCCATCATCCATAACCAATTCCAACTTTAATTTCGGGTAGCGCGCCAGGAAGGTTTCCATCTTTGGCTCCAGCAATACCCTGGCTGCCACTCTCGATGTATTGATCCGTATTACCCCGGACGGCTCTGCCTGCGATTCCCCCACCCCAGAGACTGCCCGGTCAACCGATTCAATGGCCGGGGCAAGAACATCAAACAGGCGCTGCCCATCTTCGGTCAGCGACATGCTGCGCGTACTGCGATTCAGCAGCCGCACATTCAGCTGCTGTTCCAGCGATTTCAGGTGCTGCGACAGGG
>NZ_PREV01000035.1 GCF_002959965.1 Microbulbifer pacificus | reverse complement strand
TCGAACGATTGATATTATCTGTAACCAAATCACACACCCATACAAATCTGCCATAATAGAGCGTGATCATTGGTTTGAATCCTACAACAGCTACAATTTCTTGCTGGTCATACAACGCATAAAGACGATAATTATCTTTTTCTACTGCTTCCGATATGAGGATAACATAAGATGCTTTATCGAGATGCGTTCGTAACTGCCTCATAATTGGAAAAGCTTCTAGCCATTGATCTTTTGTTGTTAACCTTGTAACTTTCATTTTGGACCCTCCATTAAAACATTCTTAACAATCGCCCACCCTGTATTGGAATTATTAATCACAATATCAAAGTCTTCGTGATATTTATGCATAAATAACTTGTATTGAACCCTTCTTTCTTTATGTGCAAATATAATGTATTCTTTATTCGCCCCTCTGTCCGCTACATCTCGGTGCATCCTTCTTATAAATTCGGTTTCATCATCCGTATATAAATATATTCTTAAATCAAAAATATTAGGTTCAATAAAAGCCACACTCATTCCTTCTACAATCGTTATCGGAACATTTGCGTAAATGTGTTTGCTTTCACTATATTGAGTTTCTAGTGTTAATAAATCGAGTCCATTCTGAATCATACGAATATCTCTAGTTAGGGAAACTAGATGGTGTGCCGACGGGTGAGATGCCGTCATCTTATAATGATGTAAATTACCTTTATATGTATATTCCATAATAGATTTTTTTCTAACTACCGAATCTATAATATATGGATCGGTATTTAGAATATTTACTTGCTCTTTTTGTAGAAGTGCTTTTAGTTTTGTAGCAAAAGTGGTTTTCCCTGAAGCACCATGTCCGGAAATTCCAATTATCAGCTTTCCATCTTGTTTTTTAATCCAATTAACAACAAGTGTAAGTAATTCATCCATCAAGTGACTTCTCCTTCCACCAAAGTGCTCTATTCTCTAAATCACTTACAAACTGTTTTTTCGCCTTACTATATTCAGAGGGTATATGTATACCTTTTCGCAATCTTTTCCTTAAAAGCACTATACTGTGCTGCTTCAGATGAATGTTGTAATAAGTAATCTCTCAATATTAAATGACGGTCTATCTGTGGATTGCCATATTGATATACATGTATATGATGAGATCTGTTAACTCCTCCCTTTCTAAACAACCTTCTCCCTTCAATTCCCCATTCACCAGCTATATCGTACCCTACACGGTCCATATAGGTATTATATGAATCAATTCGATAAATATCTTTT
>NZ_PREV01000034.1 GCF_002959965.1 Microbulbifer pacificus | reverse complement strand
CAGATATCTCAAGAAGCTAAAAATCTTATTAACCAGCAAGCAAAACAATATACGGATAGTGAAATTAGTGATACACGTGATGAGATAATGGAGGACGTAAGCAGCTTATCGAATGAACTGGAATATGTAGAAGGTCAACTAGTAGATAAAGTAAATATCAATGATGTTTATACGATATCCGACATTGATAATATGATAAGTAATAAAGTGAGCCTGACGAAATACGAAACAGATTATAATGGTGTTATACAAGATTTAGAGCAACATTCTTCACTCATTGAACAAAATGAAATAGAAATTCGAAATAGAGTAGAGCAAACAATATTTAACAATGAGACTGGCATTCTTAGGCAGTCTATTAGTGATGTCCAACAATTGGCAGAAGGTATAGAAACGACAGTATCTAGTATTGAATTGGATGTAACAGATAATCAGAATCGAATGAATCAAGCAGAATCGACTATTAATCAATTAGCCACTGAAATAGATTTGAAAGTAGACGTAGATAATATAGTTTCACAAATTAACCTCAGTCAAGAAGGAGTAAAAATTAAAGGTAATCTTATACACCTTGACGGTACCACATTAATTAATAACGGGGTTATTCAGAATGCTCATATTGCTAATGGAGCAATTGATAAAGCAAAACTTGGTACTGCTGTGATTGGTACTGGCCAAATTGAAAATGGTGCAATTACAAATGCAAAAATAGCTAATGCAACTATAGATAGTGCCAAGATAGCTAATATATCAGCTACAAAGATTACATCAGGGGAATTGAATGCAAATAATGTGCAGATTATTGGTGGAAGTGGGGATGATTATACAAGAATTCGAGGTAGTTTATTAGAATCTAGAGGTAAGCATCGGAGAACTTGGAGAGATAGTACAGTTACACATGATATTAAATTAAGATTGGAAAATGGGTATTTTAGAGCGCGTAACGATACAGAGAATTGGTCACTGTATTTTAGTGACTGGGGAATTTCCACTTATGCTGATGCTTATGGAGACGATAAAGATGCATCTGGGTTTATAGAATTTCATAGTGCTGAATATTCTCCCACTAATTCTAAATCAGGACTTACATTATATTCCATGGCAGGAAATATAGGATTAAGAACTGATAATGGAAGTATACATTTGGACCCTAAAAATCTTGTAATAGTATCGGGGACAAGTTTGAGATCAGCAGTTATTGGTGTACCTGATAATGTTGGACAGAATTTATATCTTGGTGTAAGTGGTACTAACAATGGGGAAGTCAGGGTAACGAATAAATTATTCTACAATAATGGCAACCCAAGTTACTATCCAATAC
>NZ_PREV01000033.1 GCF_002959965.1 Microbulbifer pacificus | reverse complement strand
GGAGTATTTATGAGAGGCTTCCTTTTTAAAACCATGCGAATAGAACATGTTGTAGGAAGAGGAGTGGGTATCGGCAGTGCATCCCATGCAATAGGTTCTGCGCATTCATTAGAAATAGATGAGTTGGAAGGCACATTAGGTACAGTGGCCATGGTGGTTAGCGCGGTAATTGTATCGATGCTTGCTCCGTTATTGGTGTCTTTGATTTTTTAAATGATTAAGTTTGAAAGAAATTAGTAATGGGAACAACATACATTAGAAGATGAATTAGTTAACTAGAAGGAGTTGTTATAAATGAATGTACTAGTAATTGGAGCAAATGGACAAATTGGAACGCATCTTGTAAATCAATTACAAGCCAATAAAGATCATGATGTTACTGCGATGGTACGTAAAGAAGAACAACTAGAAGAGTTTAAGCAACGTGGAATTAATGCAGTCCTAGCAAATTTAGAGGATAGTGTAGAAGATCTTGCCAAAGCAATGAAAGGAGCCGATGCAGTTGTATTTACGGCTGGTTCAGGTGGTAACACAGGCGCGGATAAAACACTGCTCATCGATTTAGATGGTGCTGTCAAATCCATCGAAGCTGCTGAAAAAACTGGTGTAAAACGTTTTGTTATGATTAGTGCTTTCCAAGCTCATAATCGTGATAGTTGGGCAGACAATCCAATTAAGCATTATATGGTAGCGAAGCATTTTGCCGATGAAAAATTAACAGAAAGCAGCCTTGATTATACAATCATTCGACCAGGTGGATTGTTAAATGATCCTGCTATTGGCAAGATTCAAGCTAGTGAAAATCTAGAAAGAGGCTCTATCCCTCGTGAAGATGTAGCATCGACCGTTGTAGAAGTGCTAGATGCCCAAAACACGTACCATAAAGGTTTTGATTTAATATCTGGCGAAACTTCCATTAAAGATGCAGTAGAAAAAATATAATATTGAATATTATGATAAAACAATGAGGTTGGGACATAACACAGAGTTTTAGTCAAAAGACGGATGATAACTAGAAATAAGTGTAGG
>NZ_PREV01000032.1 GCF_002959965.1 Microbulbifer pacificus | reverse complement strand
AACAATTATGCTTTCCCTGTCAATGGCTGTAGTTGCTTCTATGATTGGGGCACCAGGGTTAGGTGCATCTGTATTAACAGCTATTTCTCAAGTGAATATTGGATTAGGTCTGGTAGCCGGTCTTGGGATCGTTGTCTTAGCAATTGTTCTCGATCGAATTACACAAGGAATTGGTAAAGGAAAATAGTCAAAGAAAGGATTGTTATAACATCATGAAGAAGTTTACTATTGTTTTATCACTATTAACATTAATATTTCTAGCAGCTTGTGGGTCTGGGGATGAAGAATCAACAAATACGAGTGAAAGTAAAGGGACAATTAATTTAGCTGTCACTCCATGGACAAGTACAGTTCCACCGACAAAAATTGCACGTATTATTATTGAAGACATGGGTTATGAAGTTAAAGAAACACAGGCAGATGTGAGCTCGACCTTTGTAGGTCTTTCAAGAGGTGATTTAGATGCTTATATGGATTCATGGATGCCTGCACATGAAAATCAAATGGAAAAATATTCAGATTCTATTGAAAAAGTAACTACAAGTTATGATAATGCAAATACTGGTTTAACAATCCCTGCTAGTTTACAGGGAATAAATAAAGTAAGTGACCTAAAAGGAAAAGAAGATCAATTTGGTAATAAGATTTATGGTATCGAAGAGGGCGCAGGAGCAACAGAAATGATGCGCGACTTAATTGAAGAAGCAGATTTAGACGTAGAGTTAGTTCCATCTTCAGAAGGTGGAATGCTAGCTCAAGCACAACGAAAAATATCGAGTGATGAGCCAGTAATATTCTATGGCTGGAGACCACACTCTATGTTCAATAAGTTTGATATCAAAGTACTAGAAGATGACTATGAGGTATTTACACCATCAACTGTAAATGTACTTGCTAATAATGGTTTGAAAGATAAAGCACCAGATGTCTATGCATTTTTAAAGAATTGGAGTATTTCTATTGACGATGTGGAAGAGATGATTACAAAAATTGAAGACGGTGCAGATGAGCGTGAAGTTGCACAAGAATGGATTGATAATAATCAAGATAAAGTAAATAAAATGCTAGAAAATAAATAAAAGATAAATAATCAGACGCTGGG
>NZ_PREV01000031.1 GCF_002959965.1 Microbulbifer pacificus | reverse complement strand
CCATACATTCCTCGGAAAGTAATGTCAGTACCATTACCAGCATAAGTCGTCTCTAAATACCAACCACTACGACTGTTATAATCGTTAATAATGTTAAATCCTTGCTTACCTCTAATTTGATAAAGAGCGCCGATAGAATAATCGTTTGATTGACCACCAATCATGGTTATAGTTGGATTACCATTAAAATCAAATGTTATACCTTTATCCCAACCCACCGCACGATTACGCATTTGAAATATAAAACCATTTACACTGTTCGTCGCATTATCCTCACCAGTTGCTGCAGTAGAGTTAGCAATAAAACCACTAAAGTAAGGTGATAAACTATCTAGATTTGATGCCCCTGTAGTACCTAGATAAGCAAACGGATAACGTCCTCCTATACGATCGCCAACACCAATACCAGCGGAACGACTAAATCCATCACTACCGTCGTATTTACGATACGTGAGCGTATTACCTGCATCTTCAAAATTAATTTGTGCTCCGTTCGCAATGGTGAGGTAGGCGTTTCGTAATGTGATATTACCTGTGTTTAGGTTTGCATCTAAATTGTTATTACTACTTAACAATCTTCCTGCTCGAACTGTTCCCAAGTTAGCAGATATAGCGGACAAACTAGATGCGTTGATCTTATCTGCATTTAAACTAGCAATCTTTGCATTAGTAACAGCTAAATCCTCAATCTGTGCTTCGCCAATAATGGCACGTACTAACTTGGCTCTTTCAATTGTTCCGTTGGCAATATGAGCATTCTGAATAACCCCATCGTTAATTAATGTGGTTCCATCTAAGTGTATTAAGTTACCTTTAATACGTACACCCTCACGATTAAGGTTTATTTGAGATACAATGCCGTCTACATCAACTTTTAAGTCTATTTCATCTGCAAGCTGTGTAATACGTGATTCTGCATATGTCATCCTAGGTTGTACATTGTCAGTATAGCTGTCAAACGAAACATTCCCGTTATTAATGGTTAGTTGTACATCCAACCACCCTGTACTTGATGGTGCGAAGTTTTCCTTACCTAACCCTTCTCCCATGCCTGGAATACCAACTAAAACATAAGAAGGATGACTCCCTCCCCAATTGGCATATTCAAAAACATCCCTAGAACCTCCACACCTATATATCGCTTCTGGTAAATTACCTTCAAGTCTATTGTCCCGTGGAGCGTGTGTACCGTTTAATACAATGATTTTTGTATTATCTAAAGCATTCAAATCCTCAGCTAAAGAAACAGCATTATCAGCAGTACCGTATAAATCATAAGTTTTATGACTTATCCATTCTCTATTTCTTCTATCATAAACACTTAAAATGTAAGAACGGTCATTTCCACTTCTAGATATTTCTTTACCGCTATTATCATACATCCCCGAAGATGCTGGATAAGGTCCGTTATATCTTTTAGATACTATGCGATAATGTTCTGTTTTTTCAGTATCAACCTGTATATCACTAACCGTCTGCTGAATACCATTA
>NZ_PREV01000030.1 GCF_002959965.1 Microbulbifer pacificus | reverse complement strand
TTTTTAACAGCTTAGAATCAACTGATTGACGTTCATATTGCTTCCAATCGACTTGATAGTTTTTAACGAATCCAGTTTCTGCTTCTTTTAATTCGTGCTTGAGTTCGTTTTCTGTTTGTTTCTTGATTTCTTCTAATTGTTTAATTTGATTTTTTATATCAAATAGATTGTCCAGTTTATCCTTGTAGCTAAAAGCAAGGTCAACGCTCTTTCCTTCTTCCACATCCGCATATCGTTCTTTTAAGAACTTCTCTGCAGCACTTGAACCATCTAACGCCGGAGCTACATTTCCCAGTACGTGGTGATTCCAGAAATTAACTTCCGCATCGAAAATCATTTGAATCAATTCGTCATCACGTTCAATTTCTTTCCATACAAAGCGCTGTCCACCAATTAAAACTGCAATGTATGCTTTCTTGTATCCTGTAACACCTAAATAGTGTTGAACTTGTACCAAGTAACCCTCTGGTATTTCTTCGCTTTCCCAGTCTTTAGATAGATACGTACTTGCTGTTTTACATTCCAGAATGGCATCTTCTCCAACAACTTTGCGGTCAATGTTTGCCATGATGAATGGATGATCTGGATGCTGTAGCATGAAGTTATTTTTTCGTACCTTTTTCCCAGAACGAACTTCGAATTCTCTTGCGACAACGTCTTCTAAAATGTTCCCAAAGTAAGCTGCTTCTCCTGCGGTATCTTCTAAGTTTGTTTGACCAGTTTTTTCAAGCCATAATTCGAATGGTGTACGGTATTTATTGAGTCCTAATACGATACTCGCATCACTACCACCTAAACCTTTTGTGCGTTCTTGAAGCCAATCTTGATTGCTCATTTCAAGAGTGCTTTTAGCCATTTACTTTTCCTCCCTCATGCCTTATAATTAAGGCAGTTAATATATTTCATAGCTTCTTGATAGTCCTTTGCAGAGGACTATTTTTTATGGCCTTTTTTAAGTTGCTTCAACCATTCATGTGGATCTAATACAATACTTGATTCTTTTTCTAATCTTGGATTATCTGTATATCCGTTGCGGTTTACTTCGGTTATGTCTGGGTGTTCTAAGTCCATGTGATTTCCTCCTTAATCTCTCAATATTTGACTTACTACTGTGTGTAAATCTGCAGATGCTAAAACTTCATCATTTGTTTGGTCGTATGCATGAACAAAATCATCACTATCCCATTTACCAATCGGTCTATTGATAATTGCTGTTTTTACAAGAGTTGCATCACCTT
>NZ_PREV01000029.1 GCF_002959965.1 Microbulbifer pacificus | reverse complement strand
CTAGGATAATTCCAACCATCCAAATTATTTTTTGGACATATTACGCGTTTAAAACCTAATTTCGCCGCTTCTTGTACACGTTGCTCAATTCGAGAAACCCTTCTAATCTCACCAGTTAAACCTACTTCACCTACAAAAATATCATTCGGATTCGTTGGTTGATTCCGAAAGCTAGAAGCGATACTTACAGCTAATGCTAGATCAATAGCTGGCTCATCTAACTTTACGCCGCCAGCAACTTTTATATATGCGTCTTGATTTTGAAGCATCAAACCGACACGTTTTTCTAAAACGGCCATTAACAACGGTACACGATTATGGTCTATTCCTGTTGCAGTACGACGGGGATTTCCAAAGCTAGTGGGAGAAATTAATGCTTGAATTTCTACCAATACCGTTCTCGTTCCTTCCATCGATGCTACAACTGTCGACCCAGCTGCCCCTTCTGATCGTTCTTCTAGAAATATCTCAGACGGATTCATTACTTCTCGTAATCCCTCTTCTTTCATCTCAAATATTCCCATTTCATTCGTACTACCAAAACGGTTCTTTACTCCTCGTAATATACGATATGTGTGATGACGCTCGCCTTCAAAATATAGAACAGCATCTACCATATGTTCTAATAATCGAGGACCAGCAATGGAACCTTCTTTTGTTACATGACCAACAATAAAAATAGGTATTCCATTTGATTTTGCTATTTTCATTAGCTCCATTGTACATTCACGTACTTGAGAAACACTTCCTGGAGCACTCGTTACTTCTTCTTTAAATATGGTTTGTATCGAATCGATTACTACAAAAGACGGTTTTAATTCTTCTACCTGTTTACTAATATCATATAAATTTGTTTCTGATAAAACATACAACTGATCTGTTGCAATATCGAGTCGATCTGCACGTAATTTTGTTTGACGAGTTGATTCCTCTCCAGAAACATAAAGTACTGACATATCTTTTTCTGCTAATTGAGAGGATATTTGGAGTAATAAGGTTGACTTACCAATACCCGGATCTCCTCCAATTAAAACAAGAGAACCTAGTACAATTCCGCCTCCTAGCACTCTGTTGAACTCTTTCATGTTCGTAGTAATTCTAGGTTCTTTCTTCGATTCAATCGCTGTGATTTTTTCAGGCTTACCTGCACCTGCAGATGTCGTACTAGTAGCATAGCCTGTCCGACCTTTAACCGAAGCTGGATCTATTTCCTCCACCATGGTATTCCATTGATGACAAGCAGGACATTTTCCCATCCATTTAGCTGATTCATATCCACATTCCTGACATACAAACTTTGTTTTTCGTTTTGCCAAATTTATTAACCCCTTCTCTATTATTGTAGCCTATTTTTTTATGTAGTAGGTTACAGAAAGCTATCAATTTACA
>NZ_PREV01000028.1 GCF_002959965.1 Microbulbifer pacificus | reverse complement strand
AGCCATATTAGACCTCCTTAATTAATCCCTGTAGAACCATAACCATTAGTTCCTCTAATTGATTCAGATAGTTCTTGTACTTCGATAAAGTTTGCTGTTGTTACTGGCGCTAGTATTGCTTGTGCTATGCGGTCGCCTTTAAGAATAATATAAGAATCGCAAGATATTTCTTCTCCCCCACGAGTTTTAGAAGACTCTCCATTAATCAATTTATAATATCCTGTTCCTCTAATGAACCAGTCATCTTCTGTGTTATCTACAATCACCCCAACCTCACCACGATAATTAGAATCAACTGTACCTAGTTGAACTCTTAATTTAGTTTTTAGTGTTATTCCAGATCGAGGTCTTACTTGAATTTCATATCCTTCTGGAATATCAAATGCTAGTCCTGTTTTAACTAACTTTGTTTCTCCTGGTTCGATAATTACATCCTCTACAGCTACTAAATCAAAACCACTGTCACCTTGTTTAGCATATTTAGGTAATACTGCATCCGGATGAACTTTTTTAATTGCTAGATTCATTGTTTAACACCTCTCAAATATCCGATTTCTTTTGCATAATCAATTATTTCCTGCTGAATCTCATCACTATGCCCCCAATGTGGGCAATACAAGCCACCGTATCCGTTATTACCGTTTGTATATTTACCAGTACGGATAAACTCTGCAAAGTCTAATATTAATGCTCTTAGTGTTCCTCCATGACTAAAACCATTCCAGTCACGATAGTTATTAATTACCGCAATCTCTTTTAGAGTATAATCATCTACAAAATAAATACGTCCATTCTTTAATTTCATAAAAGCAAGGCTATCAACATTGTCCATGTTTACTGTTCTATTTGAGTAGAAAAATCTCCGACCGCGCTCTGATATAAATTTGATTAGTTTATTTATTGTTTCTAGCCGTTCCTCTTTTAGATTCATTGTTTAACCTCCTGTAAATACTGATTCAAAACATTTTCATATCTATCATTCATAAATTTAAATCTGTCTTGATGTAGGTTATTGCTCCATCCTGTTAGTGCATCCAGTTCTTTTAATTGCTGGAATCCCTTTTCAATTTCTGCGTAATAAAATTCATTATCTGCTACTGCTCTCCAATGGCGCATAGTCCTTACTTGACTTGTTTCAGCAGTTGCCATTGATCTATCCTCTGCTTTTGATTTCTTCGTCTGATTAGCAGATATTTTAGATACTATTTTCTTTAGGATTAAATCACAGTAGAGTTTTACAAAGTCTGTTTGTTGGTTCACTGTTTAACCTCCAAATCCTATTTGATTTCATGTGCTTCTTTACCAAACAATTTTTCCATTTCGTCCCTATCTGCTTTTATCCATTCTCCGTAAGCAAATCCACAATAACCACAATGATATTCAACGTGCCAATGT
>NZ_PREV01000027.1:1500000-1583589 GCF_002959965.1 Microbulbifer pacificus | reverse complement strand
CCCAGCTGACCGATAGTGAACCAGTACCGTGAGGGAAAGGCGAAAAGAACCCCGGAGAGGGGAGTGAAATAGAACCTGAAACCGTATACGTACAAGCAGTAGGAGCAGGCTCGTCCTGTGACTGCGTACCTTTTGTATAATGGGTCAGCGACTTACTGTCTGTAGCAAGGTTAACCGCATAGGGGAGCCGTAGAGAAATCGAGTCTTAATAGGGCGTTTAGTTGCAGGCAGTAGACCCGAAACCCGGCGATCTATCCATGGGCAGGTTGAAGGTTGAGTAACATCAACTGGAGGACCGAACCGACTCCTGTTGAAAAAGTAGCGGATGACCTGTGGATCGGAGTGAAAGGCTAATCAAGCCGGGAGATAGCTGGTTCTCCTCGAAAGCTATTTAGGTAGCGCCTCGCGTCTCACCCTCGGGGGTAGAGCACTGTTTGGGCTAGGGGGTCATCCCGACTTACCAACCCCATGCAAACTCCGAATACCGAGGAGTGCAATCGCGGGAGACACACGGCGGGTGCTAACGTCCGTCGTGAAAAGGGAAACAACCCAGACCGCCAGCTAAGGTCCCAAATACCAGTTAAGTGGGAAACGATGTGGGAAGGCCCAGACAGCTAGGAGGTTGGCTTAGAAGCAGCCATCCTTTAAAGAAAGCGTAATAGCTCACTAGTCGAGTCGGCCTGCGCGGAAGATATACCGGGGCTCAAACTGGTAACCGAAGCTGCGGATGCTCTTATGAGCATGGTAGAGGAGCGTTCTGTAAGCCGTTGAAGGTGAACTGTGAGGTTTGCTGGAGGTATCAGAAGTGCGAATGCTGACATGAGTAACGACAAGGGGGGTGAAAAACCCCCCCGCCGGAAGACCAAGGGTTCCTGTCCAACGCTAATCGGGACAGGGTTAGTCGGCCCCTAAGGCGAGGGCGAAAGCCGTAGTCGATGGGAAACAGGTTAATATTCCTGTACTTGCAATTGCTGCGATGGAGTGACGGAGAAGGCTAGGCCAGCATGGCGATTGGTTGTCCATGTTTAAGGTCGTAGGCTGGGGGATTAGGCAAATCCGGTCCCCTAAGGCTGAGAACTGATGACGAGTCTCTTTAAGAGACGAAGTGGTTGATGCCCTGCTTCCAGGAAAAACTTCTAAGCTTCAGGCAATTGCGAACCGTACTCTAAACCGACACAGGTGGTCAGGTAGAGAATACCAAGGCGCTTGAGAGAACTCTGGTGAAGGAACTAGGCAAAATGGTACCGTAACTTCGGGAGAAGGTACGCCGGTTTTGGTGATGGGACTTGCTCCTTAAGCTGAGGCCGGTCGAAGTGACCAGGTGGCTGCGACTGTTTATTAAAAACATAGCACTCTGCAAACACGTAAGTGGACGTATAGGGTGTGACGCCTGCCCGGTGCCGGAAGGTTAATTGATGGGGTTAGCGCAAGCGAAGCTCTTGATCGAAGCCCCGGTAAACGGCGGCCGTAACTATAACGGTCCTAAGGTAGCGAAATTCCTTGTCGGGTAAGTTCCGACCTGCACGAATGGCGTAACGATGGCCACGCTGTCTCCACCAGAGACTCAGTGAAATTGAAATCGCTGTTAAGATGCAGTGTACCCGCGGCTAGACGGAAAGACCCCGTGAACCTTTACTATAGCTTTGCACTGAACTTTGAGCCTACTTGTGTAGGATAGGTGGGAGGCTTTGAAGCAGGAACGCCAGTTCCTGTGGAGCCATTCTTGAAATACCACCCTGGTATGTTTGAGGTTCTAACTCTGGTCCGTAATCCGGATCGAGGACAGTGTATGGTGGGTAGTTTGACTGGGGCGGTCTCCTCCCAAAGAGTAACGGAGGAGTACGAAGGTGCACTCAGCATGGTCGGAAATCATGCAATGAGCATAATGGTATAAGTGCGCTTGACTGCGAGACAGACATGTCGAGCAGGTACGAAAGTAGGTCATAGTGATCCGGTGGTTCTGTATGGAAGGGCCATCGCTCAACGGATAAAAGGTACTCCGGGGATAACAGGCTGATACCGCCCAAGAGTTCACATCGACGGCGGTGTTTGGCACCTCGATGTCGGCTCATCACATCCTGGGGCTGAAGCCGGTCCCAAGGGTATGGCTGTTCGCCATTTAAAGTGGTACGCGAGCTGGGTTTAGAACGTCGTGAGACAGTTCGGTCCCTATCTGCCGTGGGCGTTGGAGATTTGAGAAGAGTTGCTCCTAGTACGAGAGGACCGGAGTGAACGAACCTCTGGTGTTCCGGTTGTCACGCCAGTGGCATTGCCGGGTAGCTATGTTCGGACGGGATAACCGCTGAAAGCATCTAAGCGGGAAGCCTCCTTCAAGATGAGATCTCCCTGGGACCTTGAGTCCCCTAAAGGGCCGTGGAAGACTACCACGTTGATAGGCTGGGTGTGGAAGCGTTGTGAGGCGTTGAGCTAACCAGTACTAATTGCCCGTGCGGCTTGACCATACAACAGAGATGGTTACTAACGAACGGATTGTGTAAGCAATCGAGAGACGTGCAAGCTTCTCGCAAGAGATCGACTTGCGGTGTATTACTACAGAATGTTTCGCCGAAGTATTTGGGGTTATCGCCGGTCTAAACGACCAGGCAAACAGCGATAACAGGTAGCGCAGGGCACAGCCCGTAAGACCAGCACCAACCCAAGCCAGTTTGCCTGACGACAATAGAGTTGTGGAACCACCTGATCCCTTGCCGAACTCAGAAGTGAAACGCAACATCGCCGATGGTAGTGTGGGGTTTCCCCATGTGAGAGTAGGTCATCGTCAGGCTTCAAATCCGAAAGGCCGTACAGGAGACTGTACGGCCTTTCTTCTTTTACGCCTGCCGATGACCTGCATTTTCGCTTCGCGAAAAGGTCACGGTGATTCGAGCCAAAGGCTCTCACCCTCCGGGCTGCCTCCGGCAGTCCAAACGGCGTTGCCGTTTGTCAGGCTTCTAAAAAAGAAAACCCCCGCAGGGAAACCTGCGGGGGTTTTTTGTTTGGTACCAGAGGCCGGACTCGAACCGGCACGCTTTTAAGGGCGGGGGATTTTGAATCCCCTGTGTCTACCAATTTCACCACTCTGGCATTGTTTGGAACAGCTTAGGCAGCTGGCTCCAAGAGGAGGATGATTATAGCGATAGACTTGATGCGGTCAACAGGATTTGGCTGCGGCAACAGTTTCCGTTACTCTTCGCGGCCATTCAACGAGCACCTAGACTGAAATCATGCAACGCCAGGATTTTTATTTTGATCTGCCTGAATCCCTGATCGCGAAAGCGCCGACCGCGGAGCGTCGAGGGAGTCGTCTGCTTTGCCTGGATGGCAATGATGGTGCATTGGCGCATCGTCAATTCGCGGATTTGCCGGAACTGATCGAACCCGGTGACCTCTTGGTCTTCAACGATACACGAGTAATTCCCGCACGGCTTTTTGCGCACAAAGCTACCGGCGGGCAGCTCGAAATCCTGGTAGAGCGGGTACTTGATGATCGACGCGTACTTGCTCATATCCGCTCCAGCAAATCACCAAAGCCTGGTAGTGAAATTCTTCTAGAGAACGGACAGGTCGTTCAAATGCTCGCGCGGCATGACGCGCTGTTTGAGCTGCTATTTCCCGAGAACGGCGTCTTGGCAACGCTGAATGAGCAGGGACATATGCCCCTGCCGCCCTACATCGATCGTCCGGACAACGACACAGATAAAGAGCGTTATCAGACTGTGTATAGTCGTAACGCTGGAGCTGTGGCTGCCCCAACAGCTGGTTTGCATTTTGATGATGCGATGATTGCGTCACTTCGTGAGAGAGGGGTCGGTACCGCCTTTGTGACCTTGCATGTTGGTGCCGGCACGTTTCAGCCGGTGCGAGTCGACGATATATACCGCCACAAAATGCATAGTGAAGTACTGGATGTTTCTCAGGATGTCTGTACGGCTGTAGCAGAGTGTAAAGCCCGGGGTGGGAAGGTGATAGCGGTGGGGACCACCAGTGTTCGAGCTCTCGAAAGTGCTGCTGCGAGTGGCGCTCTGGTTCCGACGCAAGGAGAAACTGAGATCTTTATTTATCCCGGGTACAAATTCAGGGTTGTTGATCGTCTGATCACCAACTTTCATCTTCCCGAGTCGACACTGTTGATGCTGGTGAGTGCATTCGCGGGTTATAGAAACACAATGAATGCCTATAGCGAAGCTGTGCGAAACCGATACCGTTTTTTCAGTTACGGTGATGCGATGTTGATCGATAAGAATCCCAATGTAATAGCCGAAGAGGTGGGCCGGTCGTGATGTACCTGATACCTGTTATGAGGCGAATCAATCAGAGGAGTGCGTTTTGAGCCGCCAGTGTTTTATGAAGTTTGAGCTGGATTCTACTGCGGGCAAGGCCCGGAGGGGCCGGCTGCACTTTCCCAGAGGGGTGGTTGAGACTCCCGCATTCATGCCTGTCGGTACCTACGGAACGGTCAAGGGCATGTTGCCTCGGGACGTTGAGGGAATCGGAGCCCACATCATTCTTGGAAATACGTTTCATCTGATGCTGCGACCAGGTACTGAAGTCATCAAGGCACATGGTGATCTACACGATTTCATGCAATGGCAAGGGCCGATCCTGACAGATTCCGGCGGTTTTCAGGTGTTCAGTCTGGGGCAGATGCGCAAAATCACCGAGGAAGGGGTGTCTTTCAAATCCCCGGTGGATGGCAGTCCGGTTTTTATGGGCCCGGAAGAGTCAATGGCGGTGCAGAGGGATCTTGGATCGGACATTGTGATGATCTTTGATGAATGTACTCCCTACCCAGCCACCGCGGAGGAGGCGCGCAAGTCAATGGAATTGTCATTGCGCTGGGCCAAGCGCTCGAAGGAGGCGCATGGTGATAACCCGGCGGCGCTGTTTGGCATTGTGCAGGGAGGGATGTATCCCGAGCTGCGGGATGTGTCCTTGGCGGGGTTGTCCGAGCTGGGCTTCGACGGCTACGCCATCGGTGGTCTCTCTGTGGGAGAGCCGAAGGAGGAGATGATCAAAGTACTGGATCATCTCGCTTACAAAATGCCGGGGGATAAACCCCGTTACCTGATGGGTGTCGGCAAGCCAGAAGATATTGTCGAGGCGGTGCGCCGTGGAGTCGATATGTTCGACTGTGTCATGCCTACCCGCAACGCACGCAATGGACACCTGTTTACCTTCTCTGGTGTGGTCAAGATCCGCAATGCAGTTCACCGTCACGACACGCGGCCTCTGGATGAAGAGTGCGACTGCTATACCTGCGAGAACTTTTCCCGCAGCTATTTGCACCATCTCGACAAATGTGGGGAGATCCTCGGATCCCAGCTCAATACAATCCACAACCTGCGGCACTACCAGCGTCTGATGCAGAGGATTCGCGATGCGCTGGACGCGGGGAACCTCGACGGGTTCGTGACCGATTTCTATCGCGGTCTGGGGCGAGAAGTACCACCGCTGGGATAAGTAGCGGGACCGTGCATTTGTACGGACTTTTTATCCCCGTATAATCAGCCACCGTCTTTGAACGCCCTGTAAGAGCTGGCGGGCTGTCAATCCGGCCAGTGTGGCCGTGGCACGACCTTGTAAAAATGAGGTTTCGCCCGCATATCCTCGGATATTGCTAAAAACGAGCCTGCACAGCGGGCCATTCCAACAATGAGAACAGCATGAATCGCTATCCCCTCTGGAAATATCTCCTGATCCTGATTATCACCGGGTTAGGGCTCCTGTATGCCGCCCCGAATTTGTACCGCCCCGATCCGGCTGTTCAGATTTCGGGCCAGTCGAGCGCGCTTAAAATTGATCAGAATGTACTCAGTCGTGCCGAAAAGGCGCTGAATGAGGCGGGGATTGAGTACTTCGGTGGCGAGGTTCAGGAAAAATCGGTGCTGTTGCGCCTGAAGTCCATCGAAGAACAGCTGCCTGCGAAACGTGCTATCCAGGAGTCCCTCGGACATAGCGAATATGTGGTGGCACTGAACCTGGCTCCGACCACACCGGAGTGGCTCAGAAACATGGGTGCAAACCCGATGAAGCTTGGTCTCGACCTGGCTGGCGGTGTGCACTTCCTGATGGAGGTGGATACCAATTCCATCGTCAAGACCAACATGGAAGGTTACGTTTCCGATGTAAAGACCAAGCTGCGTGCCGCCAAGGCCCGGTATCGCGGTGTGGAACTGGAGGGCGATCGTGAAATCGTGGCCAGTTTCCGCGATGAAGAGCTGCGCTCACTCGGTATGCGTACCATGCGTAAAGAGTTCCCCACCCTGCAATTGGCGGAGGCTGGGAGTGGTGAAAACCTTGAAGTTCGAGCCACGCTTTCCGAGCAGGAAATCAAGCAGCTCGAAGACTATGCCGTTACCCAAAACCTCACCACCCTGCGTAATCGGGTGAATGAACTGGGTGTGGCTGAGCCCATTGTGCAGCGCCAGGGGCGCAACCGGATCGTGGTCGAGCTTCCGGGGGTGCAGGACACCGCGGAAGCCAAGCGGATCATTGGCAAGACGGCGAATCTGGAATACCGCATGGAGGCCAAGACCGATGCGCTGGTGACCAATAAGGAATATTTTGAATACAGAAACGAGCAGGAGCGTGCCGCGTACGGTGGCGCGTGGCTGGAGCGCAAGATCATCATCTCTGGCGAACGTGTGACCGATGCTCGTGTGGGCTATGACGAAAGTGGTTTTCCCCAGGTAAACATCACCCTGGACGCTCGTGGTGGTGAAATGATGCATCGCGCGACCTGGAAAAATGTCGGGCGCCGTATGGGAACCTTGTTTGTGGAGAGCCGTTTCACTCCGGAAAAACAGGTGGATGCCGATGGCAATGAGGTAATCGTCCAGAAACGTACCGATGACAAGAAAATCATCAGCCTGGCCACCGTGCAGAGCCCACTTGGCCGCCAGTTCCGCACCACGGGCCTGGGCAGCCCTGCAGAGGCTCAAGAGCTGGCCCTGCTGCTGCGCTCAGGTGCGCTCGCAGCGCCAATGTATTTTGTCGAAGAGCGTGTAATCGGCCCATCTCTGGGCGCTGACAATATTGAAGTTGGTGTCACATCGGTGCAGATCGGTATGTTGGCCGTTGTGCTGTGCATGCTGATTTTCTACCGGGTGTTTGGTCTTGCCGCGAATATTGCGCTGGCCGTGAACATGGTACTGCTGGTTGCGGTGATGTCGATTCTCGGTGCGACCCTCACCTTGCCGGGTATTGCAGGTATGGTGTTGACCATCGGTATGGCGGTAGACGCGAACGTGTTGATTTTCTCGCGGATACGGGAGGAACTGCGCAATGGACTCTCGCCGCAGTCTGCGATCAGTGCGGGCTTTGACAATGCCTATAGTGCAATTGTGGACGCGAACATCACCACACTGATTGTGGCTGTGATCCTGTACGCCATCGGCTCCGGCCCTGTGCAGGGCTTTGCGGTGACCCTTTCCATCGGCATCCTGACTTCCATGTTCAGTGCGATCATGGGAACGCGGGCATTGATCAACTTGTTCTACGGCGGCCGCCGTGTACAGAAACTGTGGATTTGAGGTGCGGTGATGAGTAATACCAAAGAAGAAAACGGCAAGATCACCGAGTACATGGGTAAGCGCGTGTACGATTTCATGCGCTGGCGCAAATTAGCCTCGGCTTTTTCCATTGCACTGGTGGTGGCGTCGATTGTCGCCTTGGCCGTGAATGGTCTGAAACTGGGGCTCGATTTCACTGGCGGGACCCAGATCGAAGTGGGATATGAGCGCGCACCCAAGATCGAAGATGTGCGCGCGCAGCTCGATCAGGCTGGTTTCAAAGGCGCGGCAGTGGTGCGTTTTGGTTCTGACAGCGAACTGCTGATCAAACTGCCGCCGGAAGTGGCGCAATCACAAGCCCAGCAAGATGCCCGCACAGCCGAAGCCAACAACTCTATTGGCGACAAAGTGGCGGGCGTGTTAAGGGCACACAGTGATGGCCGTGTCGACTTGCGCAGGGTAGAAATGGTTGGCCCACAGATCGGTGAAGAGCTGCGGGATGACGGTGGCCTAGGAATGCTGTTTGCTCTTGCGGTGGTGATGGCTTATGTCGCGCTGCGATTCCAGTACAAGTTTGCCGTGGGCGCCGTGGTGGCGTTGATTCATGACGTGATCATTGTTCTGGGTTTTTTCGCCATCTTCCGGCTGGATTTTGATCTGACGGTGCTGGCTGCGGTACTGGCGGTAATCGGTTACTCCATTAACGACACCATTGTGGTGTT
This sequence comes from Microbulbifer pacificus, assembly GCF_002959965.1. Lineage (NCBI taxonomy): Bacteria > Pseudomonadati > Pseudomonadota > Gammaproteobacteria > Cellvibrionales > Microbulbiferaceae > Microbulbifer > Microbulbifer pacificus. The sequence continues at coordinate 1,575,356 of NZ_PREV01000027.1, read as the reverse complement.
TGACCGTATCCGGGAGAACTTCCGCAAGGTGCGTCAGGCCGAGCCGGCCGAGGTCATCAACATTTCCATGAGCCAGACCCTGAGCCGTACCTTTATGACCTCGTTCACCACCTTGCTGGTACTGTGGGCACTGCAGTTCTTTGGTGGCGAGCTGATTCACAATTTCTCGCTGGCTCTGATCGTCGGTATTGTGATCGGTACTTTCTCTTCGGTATATGTGGCGGCGAACATCCTTATGGCGATGAACACCACTAAAGAAGACCTGATGCCGCCAGTGAAAGAGGGGGCAGACCTGGACGAAATGCCCTGATCACGGTTGATCTCAGATTAAAAAAGGCGGGAACCCCCCGCCTTTTTAGTTTTCGTCTCGCCTTGTGGCGATGCGCTGATTGTTTCCGGCCCTCAGGCCTGGCTTCAGGCGCGGGGTTTTTTGCCGAGAGTAATATGTTTCGGACCGGCTGTATTGGTCTGCCCGCTGACGCCCTTAGGAATCTGCTCGATTTGTCCGCCGTTCGCGAGAAAGGCCTGAACTTGCGCTTCAATTGCTTCACGTGACTCGGTTGACACAGTTTCCTTGCCCCGTTTGTTCACGCTGGATGCTTTCTTAGCCACTTTTTTGTCCACTATTCATGTATGAGCAGCGGATAATACCTCAATCTGTGCAAAAAATCACCCATGGGTATTGACGCCTGGCCGAAGCCTGATTTAGGGGGCTGATCGGGCTGATGTGCTTCTACCTGTAGCTTGAGATCCGATGGATACAAAGCGGGGGGCTCACTCCGAAACCACGTCGCGGTTCACCCGTTTGTTATTGTCAATAAAATACTGGCCCAGATAACGAGCATAATTGACTCCGGCGTCACTGATATAGTTACCGCTCGCGCCCTCGCCGCCAGACCAGGTGTGATCGACATCGTTCAGCCACAACATGGAAACCCGGCCGTCCCGCCATAGGGTTTCACTGGCTGTTCTGTTGCCGTTGCCAAAGGTTTTGGTGTCCGGCAACCGCTCGATACCGTATACCTCTGCCATCCCCTCTGAATTCTGTGTGTTGTAACATCGGTCCACAACTGAGTCGCCAGTGCCGTGAGCCACGGACGCAATCTGGGAATTGAGGTATCTGTCGTAACGGTCGGCATAACGGCGACAGCGATTGGCGACGTCGGCCGTTTCACAATTGCGGATGGCTCCAGTGGCACTGGTGCCAATACTCGGTCCGGCGCTGATACCCATACCCGCAAAGACATCGGGAGCTATGCAGGCCGTGGTATTGGCGAAGACCGCACCGGAAGAAAGGCCGGCTATATATACCTGGTCCCGGTCGATATCGCGGCTGGTGTCGCCACTCAGGGTATTAGCCAGATCGATCAGGTTTTTATAGTCCCCGGATGAGCGGGATTTTGTACCTTCCCAGTAAGACCAGCAGTTGTATCCGGCTTTGTGCACCGCCTCCGGAACAGCGACCACCATCCCAAACTCTTCGGCGGCGATATCCAGGTTTGCCGTCAGGTAGGCATCAATGGGCTGGACGCACCCGTGCAGAACCACAAGCAGGGATCTTCCTCTGCCGATAGGTGAGAGTGTGTCGGGGGTATAGATATGGACCCTGTCGAAGCCGCCGATGGCGACATCTTTTTGCCAGCTGCCCGCATAGGTATTGCAGGTGACCACTGCCAGTAAAAGTCCGAGTCTCAACGCCTGAACGATATGTTTGATTTTGCCCATTGCCTTGCCGTATCTGTTATCGGGGTCACGTCAGCTTACCGGCAGGCGGGATCGGCGAATATACGACTTAGGTATCGGCGTCAGGTAAGGGGTGGCTCAGTCGTCAGATGCGGTTTCGCCTTCGGACTGCGGCGGCAACAGCGGCCAGCCCCCCATGTCGCGCCAGCGATTGACGATACCACAGAAGAGTTCCGCAGTTTTCTCGGCATCGTACTCGGCGGAGTGGGCGGCGCTGTTGTCGAAGGCAATACCCGCAGTCTGGCAGGCCTTCGCCAGCACCGTCTGGCCGTATGCGAGACCGGACAGTGTGGCGGTATCCATACATGAGAAGGGATGGAACGGGTTGCGCTTTAGACCGCAACGGTTGACGGCTGCATTGATGAACCCCAGGTCAAAATGGGCGTTGTGCGCCACCATGATGGCTCGGGTGCAGCTGTGGAGCTTGATTGCCCGGCGAATCTGGCGGAAAAGCTCGGGTAAGGCAATTTCCTCAGGCCACGCATCGCGATCCGGTGACTCAAGGTCGACGCCGATAAAATCCAGCGCCGACTGCTCGATATTTGCGCCTTCGAACGGCTCAATATGGAAACTGTGGGTTTGCTCAGGATAGAGCGTACCTGCTTCATCCATATTCAGAATAACGGCAGAAACCTCCAGCAGAGCGTCGGTGCGGGCGTTGAAGCCCGCAGTCTCGAGATCCAGAACGACTGGCAGGAAGCCGCGAAATCGCTGAGCCAAGAGAGATTTGGGGCCAGTGGGAGCTTCTGCTGGGGTCACGGGGTGTCCTGGTACTTCTTTTCTGCTTTCGGTAGTTGGTCTAGGGCTGTCAGCGCAGTCGCCAATTCAGTGTTTCGCCCGCCGCCAATGGAATCAGTGCTTCATCGCCCATTGGCAGGCCGCTGGGCAGTGTCCACGGTTCGCGTACCAGGGTGATGGTACCGCTATTGCGGGGAAGACCGTAAAAATCCGGGCCGAACTCGCTGGCAAACCCTTCCAGTCGATCCAGTTTGCCGGCGCGTTCAAAGGCTTCCGCGTACAGCTCGATGGCGCTGAAGGCGGTGTAGCAGCCGGCACAGCCGCAGGCCGCTTCTTTTTTACCCTGTGCATGGGGAGCCGAGTCGGTACCAAGGAAAAACTTCGGGCTTCCGCTGGTCGCCGCCTCAATCAGCGCATCCTGGTGAATACTGCGTTTCAGGATGGGAAGACAGTAATAATGGGGACGGATACCCCCCACAAGCATATGGTTGCGATTGTACAGCAAATGGTGGGCGGTAATGGTTGCCGCTACTCCCTCGCGGGCTTCGGCAACAAATTCCGCCGCATGCGCCGTAGTGATGTGCTCAAGCACGATTTTGAGGCGAGGGAAGTCGGCGACCACACGGCCGAGGATATTTTCGATGAATACACGCTCGCGATCGAAGATGTCGATATCGCTGGTGGTGACCTCTCCATGCAGCAGCAATTTCATGTCACAAGACTGCATTGCTTCCAGTGCCGGATAGATGTTCGCGATGTCTGTGACTCCGGAATCGGAGTTGGTGGTGGCGCCGGCCGGGTACAGCTTGGCGGCGACAACCCCGGCGGCGTGCGCCTGCTGGATGATCTCCGGGGAAGTTTTGTCAGTGAGGTAGATCACCATCAGTGGGGAAAATACCATGCCTGCCGGGACCGCGGACTCAATCCGCGCCTTGTAGGCCAGTGCACCCTCGGCGTTGGTTACCGGTGGAACCAGATTGGGCATGATGATGGCGCGGCGGAACTGTCGGGCGGCATCGCCAACGGTACGCGCAAGGGCTACACCGTCACGCAAATGGATATGCCAGTCGTCTGGTGCGCGCAGAGTAATTTGCTGTCTGGAGTCCACCGAATATCTCCTCCCGGATTGATCGCGGCGCCGATGCTACCTGAAGCGCCAATAAATTGCGAAAACTGCGGTAATTGCCTCATCGTTCGGCAGATTGAATATAAAGTAAACAGGGGCTGCCGCTTGCTGCGTGGGCAGCCTACCGACTGTCCGTCGGGTGCTAGTCGTGGGCGAATCTAGGCGCTACAATCGCGCCCCGAAAAAAGGCGGCCTTTCCGCACTTCCTGGGCACAAATCCAATATAAATCCCCCCAGACTGAACATTACGCGGGTGCATCGCTTCTCCTGAGGCGTTGTAACACTCGTTGGCGACGGCTTTGCCCCCCACATACGGGCCCCACTATACAGAGGATAGTAATGAGCAAGATCGACAAGGTGGTATTGGCGTATTCTGGCGGACTCGATACATCGGTGATCGTGCGCTGGCTGCAGGATACCTACGGGTGTGAGGTTGTTACCTTTACCGCCGACATCGGTCAGGGTGAAGAGGTTGAGCCGGCCCGGGCCAAGGCCCAGGCACTGGGCGTAAAAGAGATCTATATCGACGATCTGCGCGAAGAGTTCGTGCGCGATTTCGTGTTCCCGATGTTCCGGGCCAACACCATTTATGAAGGCGAATATCTGCTCGGCACCTCTATCGCCCGCCCGCTGATCGCCAAGCGGCTGATCGAAATCGCCAATGAAACCGGCGCGGATGCCATTTCTCATGGTGCCACCGGCAAAGGCAACGATCAGGTCCGTTTCGAACTGGGTGCCTATGCCCTGAAGCCTGGCATCAAGGTCATTGCCCCATGGCGCGAGTGGGACCTGACCTCGCGCGAGAAGCTCATGCAGTACTGCGAGCAGCACAAGATCCCGGTGGATTTTTCCAACAAGAAGAAAAAGTCCCCGTACTCCATGGACGCCAACCTGCTGCACATCTCCTACGAGGGCGGTGTGCTGGAAGAGCCGTGGGCGGAAGCGGAAGAGGATATGTGGCGCTGGAGTGTCAGCCCGGAAGCCGCGCCTGATCAACCCACTTATATCACTCTGCAGTTCGAGAAAGGCGACCCGGTCGCCATCGACGGCGAGCGTTTAAGCCCGGCCTCGCTGCTGGAAAAACTCAACAAACTGGGCGGAGCCAATGGGATCGGACGTCTGGATATCGTGGAAAACCGCTATGTGGGTATGAAGTCCCGCGGTTGCTACGAAACTCCTGGCGGCACCATCCTGATGAAGGCGCACCGCGCCATCGAGTCCATCACTCTGGATCGCGAAGTCGCGCACCTGAAGGATGAGCTGATGCCGCGTTACGCGATACTGATTTACAACGGTTACTGGTGGTCCCCCGAGCGCCGTATGCTGCAGGCCGCGATCGACGAATCCCAGGCCGTGGTCAACGGTGAAGTACGACTGAAGCTGTATAAAGGCAGTGTCAGTGCCGTAGGGCGCCGCTCCGCGGACAGTCTGTTTGATGAGCGCATCGCCACGTTCGAGGATGACGCCGGCGCCTACAACCAGAAGGATGCCGAAGGATTCATCAAATTGAACGCCTTGCGGCTGCGTATCGCTGCGGGTAAAGGCAGAGACTTGATCTGAATAGGCAGAAACGGCGATAGAAGCATGTAAATCGTCGTTTTTGTGCCCGCCCGGTCTACCGTGAAGGGAACGGTCGCTATTGTTTTGGCGGACGCCGCTCGCGTTTGACGGAAACGAATTTCTAAAAGCAACGGAAGTAACACAATGACGACAACAGTGGCAGAGGCCGGCAAGTTGCCGGACTATGACTACAACATTGTGCGCCAGTTCACCATTATGTCGGTGGTCTGGGGTATTGTTGGAATGGGTGTCGGCGTATTGATCGCCGCGCAGCTCGCCTGGCCTGTGTTAAACGACATCTGGCAGCCCTTTACGCACTTTGGTCGTCTGCGACCATTGCATACCAATGCGGTGATTTTCGCATTCGGTGGCAGTGTCCTGTTCGCCACTTCCTACTATGTTGTGCAGCGTACCTGCCAGACCCGTCTCTGGGGCGGCTGGCTGATTCCCTTCACGTTCTGGGGCTGGCAGGCGGTTATTGTCGGTGCGATCATCACTCTCCCGCAGGGGATTACCTCCGCGAAAGAGTACGCCGAACTGGAATGGCCGCTGGATATCCTGATTGCGCTGATCTGGGTTGCGTATGCGCTGGTGTTCTTCGGTACCATTGCCAAGCGCCGCACTTCGCACATCTACGTAGCGAACTGGTTCTTTGGGGCATACATCATCACCATTGCCGTGCTGCATATCGTCAACAACCTGGCGATGCCGATCAGCGCGGATTCATGGAAGGCGTATTCGCTTTATTCCGGCACCAAGGACGCCATGATCCAGTGGTGGTACGGCCACAACGCCGTAGGTTTCTTCCTGACGGCGGCCTTCCTCGGCATCATGTACTACTTCGTGCCCAAACAGGCCGGTCGTCCGGTGTATTCCTATCAGCTGTCCATCGTGCACTTCTGGGCGTTGATCTCCATCTATGTATGGGCCGGCGGCCACCATCTGCATTACTCCGCACTCCCGGACTGGACTCAGAGTCTCGCTATGATCATGTCCGTGATCCTGCTGGCACCCTCCTGGGGTGGCATGATCAACGGCATCATGACCTTGTCCGGTGCCTGGCACAAACTGCGCACTGATCCGACTCTGCGCTTCCTGGTGGTATCTCTGTCCTTCTACGGTATGTCCACGTTCGAAGGTCCGATGATGTCGATCAAGACCGTGAACGCGCTTTCCCACAACACCGACTGGACCATTGGTCACGTGCACTCCGGCGCGTTGGGCTGGGTTGCGATGATCTCTATCGGTGCCCTGTACCACCTGGTACCGGTGCTCTGGAATCGCAAACAGATGTATAGCGTCAGCCTCATCAACGCGCACTTCTGGCTGGCGACGGTAGGCACCGTGCTGTACATCGCGGCGATGTGGGTGAACGGAATTACCCAGGGCCTGATGTGGCGTGCCTTCAACGCCGACGGCACCCTGACATACAGCTTTGTTGAAAGTGTTATCGCAAGCCACCCGGGTTACATCGTGCGTTGGTTGGGCGGTGCCTTCTTCCTGACCGGTATGTTCCTGATGGCGTACAACGTATTCCGTACCATCACTGACGAACCCGAAGAATCTGAGGTGCGTCACGATGAACATCTGCCCGCAGCGAAGTCGGCATAAGGGGAACGTATCGTGAAAAATCATGACATCGTAGAAAAGAATATCGGCCTGATGATTGTGCTGATCATCGTCGCGATCAGCTTTGGCGCTCTCGTGGAGATCGTTCCTCAGTTCTTCACCACCAACAACAATGAACCCCTCGCCGGCCTCAAGCCACTCCCCGCGCTTGAGCTGGAAGGGCGTGACATCTACATCCGTGAAGGCTGCCATGTTTGCCACACACAGATGATTCGTCCATTGCGGGCGGAAGTGGAGCGTTACGGTCATTACTCGATGGCACAGGAATATGTTTATGACCATCCTTTCCTGTGGGGCTCCAAGCGCACAGGACCGGATCTGGCCCGTGTAGGCGGCCGTTACTCCGATGAGTGGCACCGCGCGCACCTGTACGATCCGCGCAATGTGGTGCCGGAATCCATCATGCCTTCCTATCCGTGGCTGTTTGACAATGTGATCACCGGCGAGCACACCGCAGACAAAATGCGTGCGATGCGTGCCATTGGTGTTCCCTACACCGATGAAGATATCGCCAACGCCAGCAAGCCGTTTATCGGCGGTCGCGTTCACGAAATTGACGCATTGGTGGCCTATCTGCAACAGCTGGGCGTTCTGGTTCAGCAAAAGCGGTAAGGGCGAGGCCACATTTTGGATATCAATATTTTGCGGCAGATAGGTGTAGTGCTGGGGGCAGTTGCCTTTCTGGCAATCTGCTGGTGGGCCTTTTCTCCGAAGCGTAAAAAGCGCTTCGAGGAGGACGCCAAACTGCCATTCGCCGACGAACAGGAATCAACTGAAAAGGGCGCTCACGAGAGCGAATCCCGCTCCGACGATGAAGCCGGAGCCAAACAGGAACAGGGGCAAGACAAATGAGTACAGGTTGGAGTATCTGGGTAATTGTGCTCACCCTTACCAATCTCATATTGGTCACTTGGGTTTTGTTTGCCAACCGCAAAGTGGCGGTTGACGACCAGGAAGACCCGGAAAACCGTACTACCGGCCATGTTTACGATGGCATTGAAGAGTACGATAACCCGCTGCCGAAGTGGTGGTTTCTTCTGTTCATTCTGACGCTGGTATTTTCCGCCGCATACCTGGTGATTTACCCGGGCATGGGAAATTTCAAGGGAATCTCAGGCTGGACTTCCGTCGGTGCCCTGAAATCCGATCAGGCCAAAGCCCAGGCGGAGTTCAAGGAGACGTTTGGACAATACGCAGATATGCCGATTGAGAAAATTGCCGAGAATCCTGAAGCCCTGAAAATGGGTGCGCGGATTTTTGCCAACAACTGTGCCGTTTGCCACGGCGCTGACGGTGGTGGCAACTACGGTTTCCCGAACCTGACTGACGGTGACTGGCTGTACGGTGGCACCCCGGAAAAAATTCTGGAAACCCTCAACAATGGTCGCCAGGGACTGATGCCGCCACAAGGTCCGGTAATTGGTGAGGCCGGTGTCAAGAATGCCGCCGAATACGTGTTGGCCATGAACGGCCTCGAGCACGATGCAGCCATGGCGGAGAAAGGCAAGCAGGTGTTTGGCACGGTCTGTATGGCCTGTCACGGTATGGACGGCAAAGGCAATCAGGCGCTGGGTGCGCCGAACCTGACCGACGATATCTGGCTTTACGGCGGTACCCGTGAAGAAATCCAGCACACGATTCGTGGCGGTCGCAGCAACCATATGCCTGCGCAGAAGGAAAAACTGCGTGAAGACAAAATCCGTCTGGTGGCAGCCTATGTCTACAGTTTGTCTCGCCAGGATGAAGTCCAGCAGTGAGTTCGAAGCGAGCAAACTGATCTGAAGGAAAAGTGGCGGCGATGCCGCCACTTGCATTGGCCGGGAAAGGCATCGCAGGGAAGAATAACAAGCCTCATTGCATGTATCTGCAGTCATATCCCGATCCCGAACAATCGGGAAGCGAGGTGTTGTGAGCGACAGAATACCCACACGGGAAGAGCAGGATGGCGATGGTGAAGTCCGCTATCGCATGCTCTACGAGTCTGATGACAAGGTCTACATCCGCCATATTCGCGGCGTCTACACCCGTATTCGCAAGTACACCGGGCTGCCATTGTTATTGGCGTTTTTCTTCATCCCCTGGCTCAATATCGATGGGCACCAGGCGGTGCATTTTGATCTCCCCGCGCGACAGTTTCATATTCTCTGGACCACGTTCGGCCCGCAGGACGGGTTCCTGCTTGCTTGGCTGTTGATCATAGCGGCCTTTGCACTGTTTGCAGTTACGACCTGGTTGGGCAGGGTGTGGTGTGGCTTCACCTGTCCGCAGACGGTGTGGACGCTGATGTTCATCTGGGCCGAACGCGTGTGCGAGGGGGATCGCAGCAAGCGGATGAAGCTGGATGCATCGCCCTGGGGCGTGGAAAAAGTACTGCGCAAGAGCGGCACTCACGCCATCTGGCTGTTTATCTCCCTGGCTACAGCGCTGGCCTTTGTGGGGTACTTCTATGGAATCCGCGATCTGGTGGTGGATCTCGCGACCTTCAATGCGCATCCTCAGGGCGTGTTCTGGGTAGCTTTTTTCACGTTTGCCACCTACATGAATGCGGGCTTCCTGCGCGAGCAGGTATGCAAGTACATGTGCCCCTACGCGCGCTTCCAGTCGGTGATGTACGACAAGGATACCCTGGCGGTCTACTACGATGCCCGTCGCGGCGAGGCGCGAGGCCCGCGCAAGAAAAACGTCGACTACAGAGCCCAGGGTATGGGTGACTGCATCGACTGCTACTGGTGTGTGCAGGTGTGCCCGGTGGATATCGATATCCGCGATGGCATGCAGTACGAATGCATCAACTGTGGTCTCTGCGTCGATGCCTGTAACAGCGTTATGGACAAGATGGAGTACCCCCGAGGTCTGATCCGCTTCACATCCGAAGATGAACTCGAAGGTGCCAAAACCCGTTTTGCACGCCCCCGGCTGTTTGGCTATGCGTTGATTTTACTGCTGATGACAGGACTGTTTGCGCACCAGGTGGTGACCCGCAGCCCGGTGCAGGCGGAAGTGCTGAGAGACCGCGGTGCGCGTATGTACCGGGTATCTCAGGGGCTGGTGCAGAATGTCTACACGGTCAAAATCAACAATATGGATCAGAAGCCTCACGAGTTCAGCATCCATGTCGAGGGCAAGGACGGGTACGATTACTCGCTGCGTATGCAGCGAGGCACCAGGGTGAATCCGGGGGAGATATACTCCGTGCCCATCCGTGTCAGTGTGCCCCAGCAGCAGCTCAAGGAAACCAAGCACGATATCGAAATCGTGATTCAGGCCAAGGATGCCCCGGAACTTGGGGACCGCCATAAAACCGTATTTATCGGTCCCAAATGAATTCCGGCAATTCCGTGCGCGGTTGCCCAACATGCATTAGCAAACGATGGTTGAACACAAAGTGCCTCAAACTGCAGAGAAACATTCGGACGCGCCGGCACCCTGGTACCGGGAGCCCTGGTTCTGGTTGGTCATGTCGCCGCTGGTACTGGTGATCGCGGTGTCCTTCGTCATGGTTTCCATTGCGGTGCGCCACGGCGATGACGTAGTGAGCGACACCTACTACAAGGAGAGCCGGTTATACCACTTCAGCGCCGAGCAGGATCAGCGTGCGCGAGAGTTGGGCCTGGCGGGAGTACTGCTGTTCTTGCCTGAGGACCGCATTGTCACACTGGACCTTCGCGGTCAGCTCGAATACCCAGAGAAGTTGCTGCTGTCCCTGAGCCATCCGGTCGAGGCAGACCTGGATACGCATATCCTGCTGGAGCAGGAGTCCATCGGCCGCTACCGTGGTCGGGTGGAGGCTCCGCTGCAGCACCGCTGGTATGTGCAGGTGATTCCTGAGCTGAATCCCGACGCATTCCGGGAAGCGCCGTGGCGGCTCAAAGGGGAAATCAATTTCGACATCGGCAACGGAGTGCCCCTGAAGCCCGCCGAGCAGTAAGCCTATGACCGCCCCTATCGCGCCCCTGTCTACGTCCGCCCGCACCGCGACGGGTCCCGTAGACTGCTATCACTGCGGTTTACCGGTGGCAGAGGGCAGTACTTTCTCCGTCAGGATTGACGGCACACTCAGACCCATGTGCTGCCCCGGTTGTGAGGCGGTAGCGGGTGCCATCGTGGCCGGTGGGCTCGACAACTTTTACCGCTTTCGCGAGCAGAGCAGCCAGCGCCCGGAGCTGGCACCGCAGACCGACCGTTGGAGTGCCTACGACCTGCGCGAGGTCCAGAGCGAGTTTGTGCGCGATCTTGATGGAGGTTCGCGCCCTGAGAAGGCTGCGCCACTGCGGGTAGCGAGCCTGTTGATCGGCGGTATTACCTGCGCCGCCTGCGTGTGGCTGATCGAAAAACAGCTGCAACAGATACCGGGTGTACACCGGGTGTCGGTCAATGCCAGTACCCATCGCGCGCAGATTGCCTTTGACCCGGAGCAAGTGCCCGTCAGCCGGCTGTTCGCCTCCCTCGCCGCCATCGGTTATCGCCCGGCACCCGCTACCGCTGCCAACAGCGAGCGCCTTATTCTGCAGGAGCGACGCGCCGCCATGCGTCGTCTGGGCGTGGCTGGGCTCGGTACCATGCAGGTCATGATGTTCGCGATTGCCCTCTATTTCGGCGCCGGAAAAGGTATTGAGCGCGAATTCGAGCTGTTCTTCCGCTGGGTGTCGCTGGTGGTCGCCACGCCGGTGGTCTGCTATGCGGCGCAACCGTTCTTTGCGGCGGCCTGGCGGGCACTGCGCACAGGCCAGCTGGTGATGGATGTGCCGGTTTCCCTCGCCATCGGCCTCGCCTATGGGGCGAGTGTCTATGCCACCGTATTTGAAACCGGTGAGGTGTATTTCGAGTCGATTTCCATGTTCACCTTCTTCCTGTTGCTGGGACGGGCAGTGGAAATGCGCGCGCGGCACCGCGCCGGGCTTGCCAGCGGCGGTCTGGCCCAGTTGCTGCCGCTGGCGGCTCAGCGCCTGCGCGAACAGAGGGGCGAACAGGGGGATCAATCTTCGCTTGAGTCGGTTCCGGTTTCGGCCCTCAGAGTTGGCGACCAAATACTGCTGCGCCCTGGAGATACCATCCCCGTAGACGGTGTGGTGATCGACGGCGCAAGTGGTGTTGATGAGTCCGTGCTTACCGGTGAATCGGCCCTGCAGCAAAAGACCGCTGGGAGCTCCGTGTTTGCGGGAAGCGTTAATGGTGACTCCTCGCTCACCGTGGAGGTCAGTGCTGCCGGTAAGAGTACCCGGTTGTCGGCGATAGAAAAGCTGGTGGAGCGCGCGCAGCTGGACAAGCCTTCACAGGTCGCGTTGGCGGACCGGTTAGCGGGGCGGTTTATTGCCGCAGTACTGTGTATTGCCGTGGCAGCTTTCGTATTCTGGTGGCAGCAGGCGCCGGACCGGGCCTTCTGGATCGCCTTGTCGGTACTGGTGGTGACCTGCCCCTGCGCTCTGTCTCTGGCGACACCGGCGGCGCTGGCGGCTGCGACTCTGCGCCTGCAGCAGTTGGGGCTGCTGGTGGCGCGAGGGCATGTGCTGGAAGCGCTGCCGGGACTCAACCGGGTGATTTTCGACAAAACCGGGACTCTTACGGAAGGCGAGCCGCGACTGCGGGCGATTGTTCCCCTGCGTGCCGGTGTGGCGGAGGTCGATGTGCGGGAGATCGCCGCCGCCCTCGAAGCTCACAGCAATCATCCACTGGCGCGGGCCTTCAGCCCCTGGATTGGCCGGCGCACGGCGCGAGAGCTGCGCTCGGTGACCGGGCGCGGTGTATCCGGTATCTGCGGCGGTGAGCACTACCGTCTTGGGCGGGCGGACTTTGTATTGGATCCTCTCGGCAGCATGGCTGTGCACCCGCAGGTGCCTGTGGCGTCTGGGCAGTGGCTACTGCTGGGGGATTCCCGCGGGCCGCTGGCCTGGCTGGGACTGGGGGACGAAATGCGCGAGAGTGCGCCGTCTTCTGTGGCGCAGTTGCGGGAGCAGGGGCTTGCGTCAGAGCTACTGAGTGGCGATCAGTCTGTGGAGGTACCGCGGTTGGCGCAGCTGACGGGTATCGAAACCTATCGCGCCGGTGCATCCCCCGAGCAGAAACTCGCGCACTTACAGGCGCTACAGGCGAGCGGAGAGCGCCTGCTGATGGTGGGAGATGGCATCAATGATGTGCCGGTGCTTTCCGGCGCGGATGTGTCGGTGGCGATGATGTCCGCCGCAGATCTGGCGCAGTCGCAAGCGGATGCCATCCTGCTGCAGGGAGACTTGCGTGCCTTGCCCAGGGCCTTTGCATTGGCGCGCAAGTGCCGCACAATTATTCGCCAGAATCTGGCGTGGGCCATTCTTTACAATCTGCTGGCGTTACCACTGGCGTTTCTCGGCCTGGTACCGCCGTGGGCGGCGGCTATCGGCATGTCGCTGAGTTCCCTGGTGGTTGTGGTCAACGCCCTGCGGCTGTCCCACTGGCAGCCGGCGGTCTGACTGCGGCGAGGCAGCAGGTTCTCAGGGCCGTTTTTTGCCGCGTTAGGCGCCGCTAAATATGTTTGAGGTAAATCGTGGACAGTATTTTTCTGCTGGTCCCCCTGGTGATTCTTTTTGTCGCCGGTGCGCTGAAGCTGTTCTTTTGGGCGGTCAACAGTGGGCAGTACGACGATCTGGAGACCGAGGGGCGGCGCATCCTGTTTGATGACGACCTGCCGCGAGAAACTGGCAAATACCAGCCGGGGGAAGCGATAGACGCCGCAACATCGAAACCGGACGGCCCTCCGGGGGAGCGCTGATGCCGGAGTGGAGCAGCCTCGGCGCCGCCCTGGTCATCGGTTTCCTGGGCAGCAGCCATTGTATCGGTATGTGCGGGGGGATCTCTGGTGCTCTCGGGCTGGCAGTGCCCGGGCAGAAGCCCGCCTGGCCGCGCCTGCTGGGTTATTCCACTGGGCGTGTGGCCAGCTATACCCTCATGGGGCTGTTGGTCGGTCTGCTGGGCGCCTATGTAGCGACCGATATCGCCAGCAGCCTCGCCCCTCTGCGCCTGCTGGCAGGATGCATGCTGATCGCCATGGCACTGTACCTGGCGGATTGGTGGCGCGGCCTGGTATGGCTGGAGCGTGCGGGTTCTCCGCTGTGGCGCGGGTTGCAGCCACTGTCGCGGAAGTTATTGCCGGTCAAGTCTACGGCTCACGCCATGGCGCTTGGCGCGCTGTGGGGCTGGCTTCCCTGTGGCCTGGTGTATAGCGCGCTTACCTTTGCCCTGGCCCAGGGTGGAGGAGGGCAGGCGGCGCTGTCCATGCTCGCGTTCGGGATCGGCACACTGCCCGCGGTACTCGCTACCGGCTTCGCGGCCACACGCCTGCGGGAGACGGTGCGCAGACGCGGTGTCCGCCTGTCCATGGCGGTGCTGGTGTTACTGTTCGGCATCTGGACTATCTGGGGCGCGCTGGGACATGGCGATCACGGTGACCACGATGGGTATCATGCAGCGCGACAGGGTGCCGACAACACTGGCGAGCACAGTACTACCTCCAAAACTACCTCCAAACATCACTCGGAGCATCACGCCGAGGATCGGATTTCGCCGCGTGCGCCTCAGAATCGCGAACGGGGCGAATACCAAGACGAACATTCACACCAGCACCACGGTAGTCATCACCCGGGTGAGGATTTTAACGCCGGATCTGGGAACTGAATCCCGCTCTTATTTGCGCTCCTTCGATGCATTTCCCTCGGCGTGGCAGATTCCGAAGGTTAGGGGTACACTGGCGCCTGTGCAATTTCTGGCCTGACCGCTTTGGCGGTCGCGGCTCACGTCACTGTGGGCTTCGCGCGGAGATTGCCAAGTGACAGTTGGATGGCATATGAAAAAAATAAAAAACAAAGTGCGCGGAAAGTCGGGTGTGGATTCTGCGGTGGCTCAGGACTGCCCGAATTCGCCCACCAGTATCTGGATCAACCTGTTTGCGCTGGCAATCTCACTGGGGGCGGTCGTTTGGCTTCGCGCCTACGGCCAGGATCTGGACGTGAAAACCCACGCGTTGGTCATTGTGGCGGTGGCTTTGGCGCTGCCGATCATCGTGCTTGAGTGGTTGATCCTGAAGCCCTATCGCAATCCCTCGGCGGGGCTGGATTTCGGGCGCAGGAATTACAGCTTGGGCCGCACGGCGGTGAAACTGCTGGGGTTTTATCTCGCCGTCGGTTCCGTGGCCTTTGTGTACTGGTTGTTCCCCGAGTATCACGGTTCCTTTTACGACAACTACTTCTCGGTAGTGCGCGCAGTTCTGCCCTGGTGGCTGTTGCTTGCCGTGCCGTATTTCTATCTGCTGGACGGCGCCATGCTCGATCCCAAAGACAGCTACTGGCATCTTGGCCGCTGGCTGTTGGGCAAGCGCCGCGGTATTTCCGGCAAGGCGATCGGGCAACTGTATCTGGGCTGGCTGGTGAAGCTGTTTTTCTTGCCGCTGATGTTTGTGTATATGGGGAACAACCTCGGCACCCTGCTGGCATTTGATTTCTCGCGGCTTCTGGACAGCTTCAAGGCAGTCTTCGATTTTACCTTCAACTTCCTGTTTTATATCGACCTGCTGTTTGTCACCGTGGGGTATGTGTGCACCCTGCGGTTGTTTGATTCCCATATCCGTACCGCGGAACCCAGCTTTCTCGGCTGGGGTGTGGCGCTGATCGGCTACCAGCCGTTCTGGAGTCTGTTTTCCGGCACCTATCTCAAATATGACGACGCCCCTGCCTGGGGATTCTGGTTCTGGGATACACCGATGGCATACGGAATCTGGGGTTCGGTCATTCTGCTACTGATTGCCATTTACGTGTGGGCCAGTATTCCCTTCGGTATCCGTTTCTCGAACCTGACCCATCGCGGCATTCTCACTAACGGCCCCTATCGCTATACCAAGCACCCGGCATATATCAGCAAGAATATCTCCTGGTGGATGATTTCCATGCCGTTCATGGTAAGTGCCAGCGTACCGGAAGCGCTGCGCCATTCACTGTTGCTATTGATGGTGAACTTCATCTATTTCATGCGCGCGCGCACCGAGGAGCGCCACCTGTCATGGGATCCCACTTATGTGGCTTATGCCAATTACATCGGTGAGCGGGGCATGTTTGCCTTTCTCGGTCGCTGGTTCCCACTGCTGCGCTTTGGTCATGGCCACCTGTTTTACCGTGGGGCGGATGTGCCGCCGCCTGCACCGCTGGTGACCGGCAGCGTCCCTGCCGGTGTCACCGCGCCGGCCAGCTCCTGAGCGAAGCCGGGGAGTAACGGCAGATGGTGAGAATGCTCACGGCAGTTCCGCACTGGTGGCGCCAATGCCGTGTCGGGTTTTCCGCAGGTGGCGGGTGGCGCGGAATATCCGCTGACAGTTGGGGCCGGGTGCCGCCCGGTCTGCGCCGGATGGATCGCCGCTGGTGGGGGTATGCCGGGCTTTACCTGCTGATTATCCTGGGAATCTGGCTGCGGGTGGACCAGGTGTTCACGCACAATCCCATGGATCACATCTGGAGTGACCCCCAGCGCCACTGGGAGCAGGGCACAGAGACCCTGCGGCGCGATCCCATGACGCTCACCGATCCGGTGATGTATCAGGTCTATGTGGGGGTGCTGGCCAAACTCACTCTGGGTGAACCACTGCTGGTTGCCTTTTTTACTGCGCTGCTGGCATGTCTGACTCCCTGGATCTGGTACCGCTTTGCGCGTGAACTTCTGCCCGGGCGTATGCAGGCGACCGCAGTCTGGGCCGCGTTGTCCCTGCTGCCATCCTGGATTGCGATCTACAGCTATTTCATGCAGGAAACCCTGCTGTTGCCTCTGCTGGGGGCTGCGCTTTATGCCAGCTGGCGCTGCCGACGCAAACAAACCTTGGCGAGCTTTCTGTTGATGGTTGTGTTGTGGACACTGGCGGGGTTGACGCGGGGCATTGCCATTCCACTGGCGGCAGTCGTTACTACCTGGTTGTGGCTGGTGCAGTCGCGAAAGCTGGCGAAGGCGGGTTACAGCCTGCTTCTGCTCGGCCTGTTGATGGGGCCGCTGGCGTACCGCAGTTACGCGGTCATGCATATGGTCTCTCCCCACGGTATAGGCCAGTTGGTGGCGCTGTACTTGCGATCCGGCAAACGGGAAATCCACGTGCATTACAGCCGACAGGGCGCGCAGTGGAACTACTGGTTTGGCTCGCCCTCCACGGGTGAACGGCCTCTCGCTCCTCTGAGTGACTGGACCACCTCTCGGGATGGCCAGGTGCATGCGCGCGTCCGCATCGAAAACGGCGCCGATGACTGGAACCGCGCTCTCGAAAGGTATCCCTGGACAATGGAGCGGTATCTGTCGCTGACGGGAGAGAACCTGATATATCTGTTTTTCGGTTCATCCTGGCCAGATAACAACCGCGAACGCTGGCTCGAAGCCGTCAATCACCAGAGCCGCTGGCTGTGGACGCCGTTGACCCTGTTGCTGGTTGTGGGCTCGGTTTTTTACTGGCGCCGGTTGCGCGGTACGCGCCTGTTCACGGCAGTGCTGATGACCTGGATACTGGTACAGGGGCTGCTGCCCATTGCGGTCAATGAAGGGCGGTATCGCAAACCGGCGGAGGGACTGCTGCTCACTCAGGCGATATTGCTGCTTGGTGTGATGCGCCGCCGCGCGCGTCGGGATGACACTGTGGCAGGTGAGAGTTCTTGGCTGGCCGACGGTGGTTTGGCAATTGATCCTCTGCTGCCCTCTACCTCGACGTTATCGGAGCGGAAAATCCGGCGAGAAACAGACGATGCGACGGCCTGACAGTGACGTTACTGTGCCGCGTCGGTTGTGGCATTGGCTGGAACGGGCAGGGCGCTTTGCCGCGGTGGGCGGAGTGGCAACCGGATTGCAGTATTTGCTGTTGGCGGCATTGGTGGAACTGGCTGCACTGAATGCGGTGGTGTCATCTGCACTGGCCTTCTGTCTGTCGGCGATAGCGAACTACCTGCTTAATTTCTACTTTACGTTCGGCGGTGGTGCGCATCACGGACAGGCCCTGCCGAAGTTCGCCGTGGTCGCGTCCTGTGGTCTGGCCAGCAACACGGTGTGTTTTTCAGTCATGCTGTATTTTTTACCTTATTTGCTGGCTCAGGTGGTCGCAACGCTGATCACGTTGGTCGGTAACTTTCTTCTGCATCAATTCTGGATCTATCGGGAGCCGCAATGGAATCCGTAGTTGACTCTGCCGCTGCGTCATCGGCGCCGTCCCTTGCCGTTGTGGTCCCCTGCTACAACGAAGAGGCGGTGATCGCGGAAACCACTGCGGAATTGCTGGCAGTACTGGCGGAGTTGGAGAGCGAAGGGCGGATCTCGGCCCTGTCAAAAATCTATTTCGTGGACGATGGCAGTCGTGACGCCACCTGGCCGATGCTGGAAACGCTTGCCCGTAAAAACGAACGTATCGTAGCCGTAGCACTTTCACGCAATCGCGGCCATCAAAATGCGCTGTACGCCGGCCTCTCGCAGACCTGTGAAGATATGGTCGTCAGTATCGATGCGGACCTGCAGGATGGGCCGGAAAACATCGCCGTTATGGTGGATGCCTATCGCACCGGCTTTGAAGTTGTTTACGGTGTACGTGAGGAGCGGGAGAGTGATACCCGGTTCAAGCGCATGACCGCGGAAGGGTATTACCGCCTGATGCAGCTTCTCGGTGTGGACTTGGTGTTCAATCACGCGGACTTTCGTCTGATGTCGCGGCGCGCGGTGGATACCCTGCTGCAGTATCCGGAAACCAACCTTTTTCTGCGCGGCATGGTGCGTGAGCTCGGTTTCCGCTCCACCTCTGTGGCCTACGCGCGGAGGCCGCGATTGGCGGGTGAGAGTAAATATCCGTTGCGGCGAATGCTGTCGCTGGCGTGGAAGGGGGTTACCGCATTTTCCATTGCGCCACTCAGAGCCATCACCGTGCTCGGTCTGGTTTCTGGTGGGTTGGCACTGGGGCTGATCGCCTGGGTTTTGTCGGTGAAACTTTTCTCCAACTCCGTGGTGCCGGGCTGGGCATCAATCATGGTTCCGGTGCTGTTTATTGGCAGTGTGCAGCTGTTGTGCCTGGGAGTGATAGGGGAATACCTGGGGAAAATTTACGAAGAAGTGAAGCGCCGACCCCGGTTCCACCTGCGGGAGGTGGTCGGCGCGGAGCCGGTGTTGGCTGCGGATGTCGAGTCCCGGGGGGCGAGTATCCGCAGCCTGAACACTCAGGTGTACGACAACGTATCGGACTGACCGCCGGAGAAACACTTGCGGCCCAGTCTGACCATTGGCGGCAGCACCTCTAGGGCCTGTTTATTCAGACAGTAAGCGCAGGGACAGGTCGGTGGCGCGCAGGTGCTTGGTCAGGCTGCCGGACGAAATGTAATCCACCGCCAGCCCGGACAGCTGCTGCAGACGTGCTGCATTGACGCTCCCGGAAATTTCTATTTTTGCGCGGCCGTGGGCGAGTTGCAGGGCTTGCTCGGTCATCGCATCGGTAAACTCGTCGAGCATGATGACATCGGCACCGGCGTCGAGTGCTTGCTGAAGCTCCTCCAGGCTTTCCACCTCCACTTCCACCAGCGCACCGGGTTTGATCCGGTGTGCCTGCTGAATGGCCTTGTCGATCCCGCCGGCGGCGGCGATGTGGTTTTCCTTGATCAGGAATGCGTCGTAGAGGCCTATGCGGTGATTGTGACAGCCGCCGCAGAGCACGGCGTATTTCTGCGCCGTGCGCAAGCCCGGGATGGTCTTACGGGTATCGAGGATTCGGATTTCGGTTCCGGCGGCGAGTGCCGCATACTCGGCGGCGGTGGTGGCGGTGCCGGAGAGCGTCTGTACAAAGTTGAGCGCACAGCGCTCTCCTGTGAGAATCGAGCGCGCATTGCCGCTTAATTCAAACAGGGTGCTGTTGGCGGCAACTCTGTCTCCATCTTCCACATGCCAGTGCAGTTGGAGGGCTGGATCCAGTTGCTGAAACACCTCTTCCACCCAGGCTTTCCCACAGAACACGCAATCCTCACGGGTGATCACCCGCGCACGGGCCCGGCGATCCGCGGGGATCAGTTGAGCGGTGATGTCACCATCGCCAATATCTTCGGCCAGTGCATGCCTCACGGTGCGTTGAATATCCTGCAGCAGGTGGGGAATGGCGGCGTCGGCGGGAGTCATGGAAACCTCGGTCTATAGAAAGCTTCGCCCCGGCGGGGCGGGTGTCGTGGCTGGCAATACTAGCAAATTCGCGAGGTGGGCCTGAAGATGCGTCTAGTGTTCAATGCTGGGCGTCGCCAGTAGCGGCTTCCGAAAGTTTCCTGCGATCGGGCTGTGACTATCGTCGCAAAAACGCCCGTGCCAATTATGAGATGGTTGTGCTATAAGCGGATGAGTCCGTAGAATCGACAGTCGGTCAGGATAGGCCGCTACGCGCTGTTGTTCCGTTCATGGGGTGGCGCGCGACAAGTAGACACCAGGTTCGCAGATGGTTTCCCAGAACCCCTGCGGTTGCATCACCCGGTTTGCCCGAAGGGCTACCGGCCGAGGCTATGTGGCAATGAAAGATTCCAACAACGTGGTATCCATGCAGGGTTTGCAGCGGGAACAGCGCGAAAGTAAAAAAAGCGCCAGCCTCCCGGCCCCCGTGATGGCCGTGCGGGATAAGGCCCGAACGCTCTTCGCGGAGCAGGCGAAGCAGGTGTTTGCCAAGGTGGATGACTCGCTATTTGCCATGGCGGAGAAAGCCCACGGACAGGAGGAGCAGGACGGCCTGTTCCAGGCGCTGCGACTGCTGCGGGTGGAGCGGCGCAAGGTGGTGGAGCAATTTGCGGACAATGTCGCGGGCGCTTTCCTGGTGCGCGAGGCCTCCGATAACAAATCCGAAGATATTTATTCCGCAGACAACCTGTCGTTAGTGCACAACGATGAACTTGAGCAGCTGGTGGCAGTGGACACCATGGTTGCCAATGCCAAGCGGGACTTCGCTGAACCTCTCACCGAAATTTCTCTGCGCCTCAATACCCTGTTGTCCGTCAAGATCTACGACAAAAATAACCCTGTTGGCCCTGACGCAATCTGCGATGCCTTTGTCGAGGCCTCTCGCCCGTTGAATTTGCACATTCGCGCACGCCTGACGTTGCTGAAAAAGTTTGAGCAGATCGTCATGGTGAACCTGGGTTCCATTTACGACCAGTGTAATGAACTGTTCGTTGAGCTCGGGGTATTGCCCTCGCTCAGGCAGCAACGCCGGGCCGCTCGTCATCAACAGCGCCCGACGGGTCGTGGCCACGCCCCCCAGCCGGGGCAGGATGCGGCGGGCTCTACGTCGATGGGGGCCAATGTCACCGCTGCTGGGTATGGCCTGCTGCCCGTAAACTCGGGTGTCGCACCGATGGCGGCCCAGGATCTGCTCTCTCACCTGGGAGCTCTGCAAAGTCATCTGCCCGTTAGTTACGATGATGGCGGTATTCAGCTGTTGAATATCAACAGCCTGCTGCAGGAGCGCCTGGTCGATGTGCGCCAGTCTGCGGCGCTGACCAAAGTAGACAGCGATATCATCAAGCTGGTGGAGATGCTGTTTTCGTTCATTCTCGAAGACCGCAACCTCGCCGAACCGATCAAGTCCCAGTTGGGGCGTCTGCAGCTGCCATTGCTCAAGGTGGCCATCGCCGATAAGTCATTCTTCAGCAAGGGCGGCCATCCTGCGCGAAAATTGCTCAATGCGCTGGCGGATGCCAGTACTGGCTGGCAGGCAAAAGACAACTATGAATCCGACCCTCTGTACCGGAAGGTCAGTGATGTCGTCGCGCAGGTGCTGTCGGAGTTTGATCAGGATATCAATATCTTCTCGGTACTGCTGGAATCCTTCCAGGAGTTCATAGAGCGTGAGCGCAAGCGCGCGCAGAAGCTGGAACAGCGTATCGTCGATGAGGCCGATGGTCGCGCCAAGACTCAGGCTGCGCGTGCGCGCGTAGCGGCGGTAATGGACGCACTGGTGGCAGAGCGGGATCTGCCGCCGGTGGTGACCGAATGGCTGGAAAAAGTCTGGGCCAATATGTTGTTCCTGAGCTGTATTAAAGAGGGAACGGACAGCGAGAGCTGGAGCCGCGATGTGCGCACGGCAAGGGATCTTGTGTGGAGCGTCCACGCACCGATGCCCGACAGTCGCAAGCAGTTACTGGGCTTGTTGCCGGCGTTGCAGGAGCGTCTGAAGGCCGGAGTGGAAGCGGTTTCACTTAATTCTTTTGATGCGCGCCGTATGTTTGCCGGCCTCAAGGAGGTTTATCGTGAACGCTTTGCGCTTGCCCAGCGTATTGCCGAAGAGCGAAGCCGCCGTGCGCGTGATGAGGTGAGGGAGCAGCTGCGGGATGAGGTGCGTGAAGAAGTGCGTGCCGCCTCTCAGGTTTCCGCGGTGGCGGATGCTGAGGAGAACATCGTCGAGCTGCCACAGATGGAAGAACTCGAGCAGGTGGTCGCCGCGGTCGAACGCCAAGTGCAGCACGTGGACGTTGAGGAACCCTCGGAAAATGACTCCTATTGGCAGCAGACGTTCCGCCTGGCACAGGGCAGTTGGTTTGAGCTGAAGCGCGGAGATGAAGAGCAGTTCCGCTGCCGTCTGGCGGCGGTGATCAAGGATATTGACCAGTTTATTTTCGTCAATCGCAATGGTGCCAAAGTGGCGGAGTTCACTCGCCGGGAACTGGCCCAGGCGCTGCGTGCCGCGCAACTGATGCCGCTGGATGACGGTATGCTGTTTGAGCGTGCGCTGCAGTCGGTCATCGGGACGGTACGTAAGTCCCGTGGAGAAATGCACTGAGCAGGATCTATTCCTGCTCTGTGCCCCCTTTTTTGTCATAAAACTGTCACGTTTTCGCTCTGTACCCTAACTACGTGACGAAACGTGTATTTCGTCGACCTCGTTGTACCTCCCTCGCTGTGACTCTCCTGACTTGTCGTTAATATCCAACTTTATACCGGAAAAATGACGAAAAAAGGCCCTTTTAGGGTCTTGTGTGTCGTTTAGGATTGCTGGATATTGAGAGAAAATTCCGTTTTCTATTGATGGCTCTCATCGGTAACACATGCTGAGTGTGCTGATTTTTTACCGGTTCGCGGGTAGCTGAAAGATAAAGCCGTCGTCATATCTGTGTGATTCGTCCGAATCAGATATAAATCATTGATCTGCTGCAGGGTATGGAGAGATGTCACATAGGTTCCTGCGGTCTGTACACTCAAAACCATTGCCAGGAGGGCAACTGGAATGAGCACGGATGATATGGAAAGAAATAATAAAGAACTGTTTGTCATAACCGGCGGTGTCTTGAGCGGGGGCAAGAGAGAACGCGGTGGTCATAAAAAGGATCGCGCGAGCACCCGAGGTTCCGCACCACAGAAGTTGTCCAGAAATGTGAATCTCGTCAGTCAGAAAGCCACACAGTGGTTGCGGGCCCGGGCGGAGGAAGTACTCGCCCAAGTAGATGATTCACTGTTTGCCATGGCGGAAAAAGCGCATCAGCAAGATGAGCAGGATCGGCTGTTCCATGCCATCCGCGCAATCCGTGTAGCGCACGGCAAGTTGCTGGACGGTTTTTGCGGTGGGGTGGCAGCGTATTTCCACACGCCGCGCGGTGACATTCTTGAGGAGGCCTCCCCCTTCGAGGTATCTCCTGCGCGCGCGAATCTCTCATTGCTCCACAATGATGATCTGGAGCAGCAGGTGCTCATTCGCACCATGGTTTCGAATGTCAAACGGGATTGCGCTGCACCCATCGCTGCACTTTCTCTACGTCTGGACACGCTGCTGTCGAGCAAAATCTACGACGACAATATGCCGCTGGGGCCAGCGGCTATCTGCGCGGCGTTTGCCGGCACGCTGGGTGATGTTGAAATGGCTCTGCGTGCGCGTATGACGGTGCTAAAAAAGTTTGAGTTGCAGCTGATCAATCGCCTGGCGGAATTGTATGACGCCTGTAACCAGTTACTAGTCGAGCAGGGCGTACTACCGGCGATAGAGGACCCTTTACTGCACCGGAATCGTCAACAGGTTCACCCCCCGCGTCGATCCGAGCACCGTTCCGATGCAATACCGAATGCCGATGCAATGCCGAATGTCGGGACGCGGGAAGCAGGAGATGTAGTACTGCAACCGCGTGGCGTAGACAGCGTTGCGCCCACTGGTGCGGTCCCTGGAGTGGGACATGACGGTGGGGGAGCTGGGAGTGCAGGGCATTTTTCCCCGGGGTTGATTCCCCCGGGCTCTGGTGTTGCGCCTATGGCGACACCGACGCTGCTGCAGCATCTGGGGCGATTTCAGATGGCCATGTCTCCGCAGTCTGGCGCTACGGGGCGACTGGTCAATGTCTCCGAGTTATTGCAGCAACAACTCGTTGCCAGCAAGCAGAGCGCATCGCTGCACGAGCTGGATAGCGAAGTGATTCGCCTGGTGGACATGCTGTTTTCTTTCATGCTTGAAGACCGCAATCTTGCCGAGCCCATCAAAGTTCAGTTGATACGGCTGCAGTTGCCCATGCTCAAACTGGCGGTTGCTGACAAAGCGTTTTTCAGTAAGAGCGGACATCCGGCACGTCGCCTTTTGAATGAGCTCGCTGATACAGCGATTGGCTGGCAGCCGGGCGAGAACTATCTGAACGACCCTTTGTATCGTGAAATTTGTGCGATTGTCGACGATGTGCTGAAGGAGTATGACCAGGACGAACAGGTATTCCAGCGTCTGCTGGAGTCCTTCCGGGAATTTTCTCAGCGTGAGCGCAAACGCGCAGCGGTTATGGAACGGCGTACCATTGACGAAGCTCAAGGTACCGCCAGAGTGGAGGCGGCCAAGGCGCGAGTAGCCGCGGTGTTTGATGCGCTCACCGCAGAGCGCAAACTGCCGAACGTTGTACACGAATGGTTGAATCGCGTGTGGAGCAGTGTGCTGTTCCGTACCTGCCTGAAAGAGGGGACTGACAGCGGTTCTTGGCGTCAGCATGTGCTGACCGCCCGTGACCTGATTTGGAGCGTCGTGGCTCCCATGCCGGAAAGCAGTATCAAAATGCGTCAATTGCTGCCGGATTTGAAGAAGCGGCTGGAAGAGGGGGCACAATCCCTCTCTCTGAGTGGTGGGGAGCAGTTGCGTTTGCTGGGCGGTCTCGATGCGTTTTACCGCGAGCGGCAGAAGCTTGGTGAGCGTGTGGAATCCGAACGCGAGCGCCGTATTCGCGAACGCCTGGTGCAGGAGCTACGGCGGGAAGCGGACAGCGTTTTGTCGATCCCTGAGGAGTCTGAAAGTGAGGTACTGGACGATATACGGGAACTTCCATCGACGCATCAGGCCTTGCCTGAAGTGGACGAGCTGCAAAAGGTGGTAACCGAGGCGGCGATCGCTACTCCCTCCGACCTCAAAGCGTTGCCGCAGAATGATGATCATTGGTTGCTTACATATCATCTAAAAGACAGTTGGTTCCTGTTGCGACAGGAGGAAAAATTACCGGCACGCTGCCGTTTGGCCGCCATCATCAGTGATCTGGACCAGTTTATGTTCGTCAATCGGCAGGGGATCAAGGTCGGTGTGTACTCTCGCCTGGAGCTCGCGCATGCGTTGCGCAACGAGGAACTGCTGCCGCTCGAGCAGGGGCCTCTGTTCGAGCGCGCGTTACAGTATGTGGTGGGCAACTGCGGTGAAAGCAAACTACCGATCAGTGTCTGATAGGACGATACTGTCCCAATAGATGTGATATAGAGAGAAAAGGCCGGAGTCACTCCGGCCTTTTCTTTTCCCTCCGTTCATCGATACATGGTCCATGCTTGATGTTCTCGGATGACGTATCGCTATTGGCAGTTGGATCATTGCTTCCATAAAATGTCCTCTGCTCAATTGCCACGGGGGCGTGTTTGTGAAATATGAGGTCCAGTCAGGCTGGCTATCCGGTGCGCGTCGCGTGCCGAGCCCGCATTGCAACAGCCGTCCGGGTGATACAGACGTGGATTTGCTGGTCATCCACAGCATCAGTTTGCCGCCGGGGCAGTATGGTGGGGCTTACATTGACGAGTTCTTTCTCGGCCACCTGGATATCGACGCGCACCCCTACTTCTCCGAAATTGCCAATCTGCAGGTATCGGCCCATTTTCTTATCGATCGAAATGGACGGGTTACCCAGTATGTCCCGCTCTCCGCGCGTGCCTGGCATGCGGGGCAATCGGCATTTTGCGGGCGGGAAAACTGCAATGATTTCTCCATTGGCATTGAGCTCGAGGGGCTTGATACAGACATCTTCACCCTGGCCCAGTACGAGTCCCTGGCGGAGGTGACACTAGCCATCATGCAGGCCTATCCGATGATCGATAAGTCGCGTATTACCGGGCACTCGGATATCGCACCGGGGCGGAAGCTGGACCCCGGCCCGGGATTCGACTGGGTACTCTATTTTGAGAAGCTGGATCAGTTGAGTGGTCAGTGACATGACCTTGAACTGCGGATATGGCGTACATAACGACACGGCCCATGAGTCGGCCACAACGATAAATTAGTGATTGAATTTGGGGGGAGCAATGGCGCTTTTGATCGTGCTGTTGGCATTGGGGCTGGTGCAGATATGGGGCTCCGGCGGACCACTGCACCGGGATGGCTGGTTTTCGGACTGGCGGCAGTTTATATACCGACGTGCCCTGATACGTGGCAGGCCGGGTATTGGATTTGGTTTGCAGGTACTCGCACCTGTGCTGTTGGTAGCCCTGTTGCTGGCACTGGCAGAATCGGCAGCCGGTGGTTTCGGTGTTTTACTGGTAAGTGTACCGGCGCTGCTGTACAGCTTTGGTCGCGGTAACTTCAATGAGGCAATGTCGGGATACCTGCGCGCCTGGTATCAGGGCGACATGAAGGCCGCCATCGCCGCTGCTGAACCATTACTGGACACTGAAGACCGTGCGGCAGCCTCCGCATTGACCGACCCGCAGGCAATACACCAATTGGTGTTTCGCGCGGCCGCGTATCGAGCGTTTGAGCGACTGTTCGCGGTTCTGTTCTGGTTCCTGCTGTTGGGGGTGCCGGGAGCGGTACTTTATCGTCTGAGTCAACTCGCCGCCAAAACCCCGACACAGGGTGAGCACATGGAGGCGGCGGATCGTGATCTCGCCGCACGCTGGCTGTGGCTGGTCGAGTGGCTGCCCGTGCGGGCGGTAGGCTTTACCTTGGCAATCGTTGGTAATTTTGCCGGATGTTACCGGGTCTGGCGGGAGCATCTCACCTGTCGGGAAAGCCGCACGGAAGACATCATGGCGAACAATCTCGAGGGGGCGCTCGGTGGAATCGACAGCAGTGAATGTAGCGCCGGCGCAATGGTGAGCGAGGGGCAGCGCCTGTGTGGCGCGGAGCTGGAAGCCATGCAGGGGGTGCTGTCCCGCGCGCTACTGATGTGGCTGACGGTCATGGCGTTGTATGTATTGTTTGGAAGCTAAGCTCACAAGACCAACAATGTTTTTCTGATTTCCCTGAAAACCGATCACTGAGGAATACGTGACCGACTTGAACATTCAGATTCCGGATTTACCTACGGCTGCGGATGTATTTGCCGCCGCCGAGCGCCTTCATGGCAGGATTCACCGCACACCGCTGATGACATCATCAGGCCTGAATGAGTGGCTGGGGGCTGAGATCTATTTCAAATGTGAACACCTGCAAAAGGTGGGGGCCTTCAAGGCTCGGGGCGCAGCCAACGCGGTGCTGCAACTACCGCCGGGAACTGACATGGTGGCCACTCATTCCTCTGGAAACCATGGTGCGGCGTTGGCGTGGGCCGCGGCAGAACGGGGGCTCCGCTGCACCGTGGTGATGCCGGATAATGCGCCTCTTGCCAAGAAAACTGCGGTGGCCGCCTACGGGGCAGAAATCCGGTATTGCGCGCCCACACTGGCGGCGCGGGAAGCTACCCTGGCCGAGCTCGTGGATCAGACCGGCGCCCATGTGGTGCCCCCGTTTGACGACGCGCGCATCATCGCCGGGCAGGGTACGGTGGCGCAGGAGATCGTCGGTCAGTGCCGTGAGCGGGGATTCAGCCCAGACCTTGTGGTTGCGCCGGTGGGGGGCGGAGGGTTGTTGGCGGGTATTGGCCTGGCCATGTGCGCGTTGGCGCCTGAGGTAACGGTACTCGGTGCCGAACCTGCGGGTGCGGACGATGCTCAGCGGTCGTTCCGCAGCGGTGTGCGGGTAACGGACCAGGTGCCAGATACCATCGCCGATGGCTTGCGCACTACCCTGGGGCTGCGCAACTTCGCTGTAATTCGTGAGCGGGTGAGCGATATCGTCACGGTGTCGGAGGAGGGAATCCTTTTGGCACTGCAGCTGCTCTGGGGCCGAACCAAACAGATGGTGGAGCCCTCGGCTGCCGTAGGACTCGCTGCGGTAATGGAGCATGGCTCGCGCTTTCGCAACAAGCGTGTGGTGGTTGTGCTGAGCGGGGGCAATATGGACTTTGCCGTGGTCGCGGGTTTACTGGCCGAACGGTGACACGGGCGGCCAGTCAGTAGTTGCTCGGAGCGTCGTATGCAATACCCTAACGTGTTTTCAATTGTCTCGCAGACATGGCCTTCCTACACCCTATGGTTGAAGAAGTCTGCTGCTACACTGTTGGCAGTTTCGTCCCGTCGCTTGATATGGCTGTGGTTGCTGTCTCTGATGGCGCTGCCAGCCGGGCTGGCAAATGCGGAAGTATTTACTCTCGCATCCGGTAGCGTCGGCGAAGGCGACAGGATATCGCCAGCGCGGTTGTATAAGGGTTCTGCGTGCAGTGGTGAGAATGTCTCTCCAGAGCTGCACTGGCGGGGTGCTCCTGAGGGGACGCGCAGTTTTGCACTGACAATGATCGAGCCGGATGTGCTTTCCGGAAATAGCCGCTGGCACTGGGTCTTGTTTAATATTCCCTCGGATTTGACTTCGTTGCCGGAGGGCGCGGGAGATCCGAAGTCCGGGTTGATACCTGAAGCGATCCAGAGCCGTACCGATTACCGCGGCCACGGATATACGGGCGCATGTCCCCCGGAAGGGCGCGACGATCAACAGTATCAATTCAGGATATTCGCGCTCAAGGTAGACATGCTGCCGCTGGATGAAAGCAGTCCTGCGGCGAAAGTGCTAGAACAGATCGAAGCCAATACGTTGGCGGAAGCTCAGTTGGATGTTATTTACGGTCGTTGAACCGAGTCCGATAGCCGCCGAATCGGCTCTGGCTGTATGCCATAAACAAGAAGGACGCAGAGCTCGCCCATGCAGCAAAATAAAATGACCTGGGGAGAAGCACTCAAGGTGTACTCACGGCCAAAAGTCCTGGCCATGTTTTTCCTGGGTATATCCGCCGGCCTTCCGCTCCTGCTGGTATTTTCCACTCTTACGGCGTGGCTGAGAGATTACGGCGTCAGCCGCACAACCATTGGCTTTGCGGCCTGGATTGGCATCACGTTTTCCATCAAGTTCGTATGGGCGCCGATTATCGACTCGCTGCGTATCCCGTTCCTGACCAACCTTATGGGCAAACGGCGCAGTTGGATGCTGGTATCACAGATCGGCGTTGCTGCCGGGTTGTTCGCCATGAGCCGAATCAATCCACAATTAGGGCTGCCGGCGATTTTCGGTTTTGGCGTACTGGTGGCCTTCTGCTCGGCGTCGCAGGATGTGGTGATCGATGCATACCGAATCGAGGCGGTAGATACGCAGTATCAGGGCGCCATGGCGGCAATGTACGTATTTGGTTATCGGGTCGCGTTGCTGATCGCCGGCGCGGGCGCACTGTTTATCGCCGAATATACCAGCTGGAGTATCAGCTATATGTCGATGGCGGCACTGATGGTGGTGGGGATCATTACCACGCTGCTGGTCTCTGAGCCTGACCATCAAAAGGCGCGTGCCCAAGGGAACGAGTTCCAGCACGAGTGGGTAGACAGAGTGCTAGGCAGTGGCAGGCACAGCAGGATCAGCGAGTGGTTCGTACGTTCCGTTGCTTGCCCATTTATCGAGTTTTTCGAGCGAAACGGGCGATTTGCTATCGTACTTCTGCTGTTTATCGGTATCTATCGGGTGAGTGACATTGCCATGGGGGTCATGGCCAATCCGTTTTATCTCGACCTGGGTTTCAGCAAAGATGACATCGCTCAGATCGGCAAGCTGTTCGGTTTCGTCTGTACCATGATCGGTGCGTTTCTCGGGGGCGCGATGGTGGTGCGGTTCGGTATACTGCGCCCACTGATTCTCGGTGCGGTGATGGTCGCTTCAACCAATCTGCTGTTTGCGCATCTGGCCACGTTAGGTGCGGATAAAACCTGGCTGGCCATTGCAATCAGCGCGGACAATATCAGTGCTGGAATTTCCAACTCTGTATTTATTGCGTTCCTTTCAAGCCTGGTCAATCAGTCCTATACGGCAACGCAGTATGCTCTGTTCAGTTCTTTGATGACTCTGCCCGGCAAATTCATCAGTGGTTTTTCTGGAATTGTTGTCGATGCCGAAGGGTATCCGTTTTTCTTTATTCTGGTGGCGATCCTCGGAATCCCTGCAGTATTGCTCGCAATTTATATTTGGTACCGCAACAGGGATGAGGAAGCGGCCGGTGTTTCTGAAAAGGGGGAGAGAGTACAGAGTTGATGGTGACCGGAAGACTGGTCTTGACTAGAGTTCCCCGGGTTTGGGCCACAGATAAAGCCCCAAATCCACCTTGCCATTGATCAAGGTAATACCCTCAGCTTCCAGCCGTTTTTTCTGCCTCTGCGCACCGGGCTCCGGCAGCGATATTTTACCTAGAGCATTCAGTACCCGATGCCAAGGCAGCCGTGTGTCTTTTGGTAGTTTGCGCAGCGTTTGCCCGACAAGACGTGCTGCTCTCGGCAATCCAGCCAGTTGTGCCAGACTGCCATAAGTGACTACCCGTCCAAATGGGACTTGCGCAAGTGCAAGGCAGATGCGAGTTGTGGCATCATTGGGCTCATTTTTGATTTTCCGCGTTTCGCTGGTTCCTGAAGTTTTACTATTTTCATTTCCAGATTTATTGCGCACTTTCAGCTAATAACTCCAGGCTATCTAAAGGTTGTTTCGTGCATTCTGCTGTTTCCAGAACTTTACACTTTTTTTCCTCGATTTCCCGCCCATTTTGTACCGGGACAGCCATGACCCTGTCGCTGGTCGCCGCCCCCAGTGTCAGCGCCGGCGTGCTGAGCCTGGCCAATGGAGACCGGATTTATGGCGAACTCGTAGTGGTTGAGCGTGACCATGTGGTGTGGAAATCGGAGACCTTCGGCGACATCACCGTGGAAAAGGAAAAAATCCTGTCACTGGAGACCGACAAGGATCTCAAGATCGCCGGTCGCGATGAACCCTGCGCGCTGGCGGGTCACCGTCGTGAACAGTGGGAGCTGTATTGCGACGAGGGTGATGGTTGGGTGATGGACTTTCCCGCG
This sequence comes from Microbulbifer pacificus, assembly GCF_002959965.1. Classification (NCBI taxonomy): domain Bacteria; kingdom Pseudomonadati; phylum Pseudomonadota; class Gammaproteobacteria; order Cellvibrionales; family Microbulbiferaceae; genus Microbulbifer; species Microbulbifer pacificus. Next base: position 1,544,173 of record NZ_PREV01000027.1, on the reverse strand, counting down.
ATCGACCACGCCGAGCCGTATATCAATTTCGTAGGTGATCCGATCATTTTCCGCGGAAACGTGGCGGCATCCGGTGTGTTCGAGGACGGTAACCGCGAGCGCGAGGACTGGGATATCAATGCCAACTTCGATATCCGTAATGGCGACTTCCACCACCTGCTTGGTACCCAGTACCAAAATCAGAACAGCACCGAAGTCGAGAATCTGGAGAAGTACCGTCTCAATTACGACCTGCGTTGGATTTTCTCGGAGAAGTGGTTTGCCGCAGGCAACAGTGCGTTTCTACATGAAGAGGCGCGCAACCTGGATCTCAGCACCACGGTCGGTCTCGGTCTTGGTTACCTGTTTTTTGATACGGACAAGTCTGCGTTTTCCATTCAGGGCGGTATGAGCAGTGTGAGAGACGACTTCATCGATTCCTCGCTGAGCGGAACGGCCGATAAGCGTTATGCGGCGGGTCGTACTGCCTGGGATTTTCGCTACAAATTCGAGCTGGGACCTGAAGTTTATTACAACCAGGAACTACTGCAGTCGCTGGATCGGAGCGAGGATTACCAGAGTAATGCGGAAATCGGCGTGCGCACTCCGCTGGTTAAGGGCATTCTGATGGAACTGAAATACGCCTGGCAGTACGACAACACCCCGTCGCTGGACAGTGCGAAAGAAGACACAAAAATGACCGTTGGTGTTGGGTATTCCTGGTAGCCCATCAAAGGGGAAGCCGGTTATCCACCGAATATTAAATTCAGAGGTACCTATGCAGGTTTCAGAAAGTGTTGTCGCCATTACCGGTGCTGGTCAGGGCCTCGGTCGCTCTATGGCTGTTTATCTCGCGGAGCGAGGCGCGCGACTGGCGTTGTTGGATGTTAACCAGACAGGTCTAGATGAAAGTGTCGCTGCCTGTACGGCATTGGGAGCCGAGGCGCGCAGTTACGTTGTGAACGTGGCCAGTGAGGAGGCTGTAGATAGCACTTTTGCCGCGATTGTTCAGGATTTTGATGGTCTTGATGTGCTGGTAAACAACGCCGGCATTATGCGCGATGGCATGTTGCTCAAGGTCAAGGATGGCAAGGTTGCGGAGAGAATGTCTCTGGCGCAGTGGCAGTCGGTGATCGATGTAAATCTGACGGGAGTTTTTCTCTGTACTCGTGCAGCCGCTGCGAGTATGGCCGAGCGGGGTAAAGGTGGCGTGATCGTCAATATTTCCAGTGTTTCGCGTGCTGGTAATATGGGGCAGACCAATTACTCCGCGTCCAAGGCGGGTGTTGCCACCATGACCGTGACCTGGGCTCGCGAGCTCGCCCGCTACGGCATTCGGGTTGCTGCCATTGCCCCCGGATTTATCGGCACCGATATGGTGGCTCAGATGCGTCCGGAAATTCTCGACAGCCTGGTGAAACAGGTCCCATTGCGCCGCATCGGTGAACCAGCGGAAATCGCAAGCACCCTGGCCTTTATTATCGACAACGATTATGTCAGCGGTCGTGTTATCGAGGTGGACGGCGGCGCGAGAATGTAACACCCGGGAGTTGGAGTCCGCGACAGGCGGGCTTCAACTCACTCTGGTGACGCCCCCGTCGCGAAAGTCAGAAAGTACCCACTGCCATAACTGGATGTGGCGGGCGCGAAAGGCTCCGGCGCAAGAAAGCAAGTAGTAGCGCCACATGCGGTAAAATTCCTGCCCGAAATGGTCGGCAAAGTCTTCCCAGGATTTTTCAAAATTTTCGTGCCAGGCCATCAGCGTCCGATCGTAGTCAGAACCGAAGTTGTGCAGGTCCTCTATCAATAATTGCTTTTCCGCGGCATTGCAGATCTGGCTATTCGAGGGTAGATCTCCGTTGGGAAAAATGTATTTTTCAATCCAGGGATCGGTGGTGGAATGGCGTCGATTTTTGCCAATGGTGTGCAACAGTAGCAGACCATTCGGTTTGAGGCAGCGCTTTGCCACTTGCATGAATGTGCGGTGGTTGCGTCGTCCCACATGTTCGAACATCCCGACGCTGGCGATGCGGTCGAATTTACCTGTGAGCTTGCGATAGTCCATCAGCTCAACCTGAATGGGGCGGGCGGCGTAGTGCTCGTCTACAAACTGTTTCTGCTCGCGGGAGACAGTAACCCCGACACACTCAACACCGTAGTGCTCCGCCGCGTAGCCAACGAGGCTTCCCCAACCGCAACCGATGTCCAGTAGGCGCATGCCTGGCTGCAGTTCGAGCTTGCGGCAGATCAGATCGAGTTTGGCTGCCTGTGCCTGTTCCAGATTATCGGCGTCCTTCCAGTAACCACAGCTGTAGGTCATCCGCCGGTCCAGCATGGCGCGGTAAAAATCGTTGCCGAGATCATAGTGGTGTTCGCCGACCTGGAATGCCCGGCGTGGACTCTGCAGGTTGACCACGAAGCTGCGAGTGATTCGCCAAAGGTCGCGAAATGGCTTTATCTGGTTCTGCAGATTGGCGCGCAACAGCCGGTAGAAAAACTGGTCCAGAGCCATACAGCTCCAGTCACCGCGCATATAGCTTTCACCCAGGCCAAGGCTGTGGCGGGCGACTATTTCATCCAGTGCCTGGGCGCGGTGCAGTTGCATGTCCCATGGTCGGTCGCCATTGATTTGGATATCGGCGGTTCGCAACAGCTCTACCAGCAGGTGGGGAGCGGTGGTTGCTGTATTGGTCTTCCCAGTATTGTTGCTCGGATCGTTGGTAACGGTGTCGCTTTCCATTTTGCCTGGTATTCCTTCGCCGTACGGATCTGTCGTCTGCAGATTCGTGTTGCCATGGAAAAGGGCTCAGTAGCGCGTATTTGCGCGTCACATAGGGGAGTGGCTACACTGCGAACCCGATAAGCTGCGCGCTCCCATTTGGGATTTCTGCGCTGATTCCTGTTAAGCATATTAGATATGCCAGATTCTGTTGGCTTGCAAACTATACACCGGCCCGTATCTCGCGGAACTGTTCCGCCGTGGAGTCCAAAACCATGCGTCCATTCCTGATTCTTTTTATTGTCCTGCCGATTCTCGAGATGTGGCTGCTGATCTCGGTCGGCGAAAAAATCGGCGCACTGCCCACCATTGGCCTGGTGCTGCTCACGGCAATGGTGGGGGTGGCGTTGCTGCGGCACCAGGGTATTTCCACCCTGATGCGTGCCCAGGAAAAAATGCGCGTGGGGGAGGTTCCGGCCCGGGAGATGGCGGAGGGGGTTTTCCTCGCGGTCGGCGGTGCTCTGCTGCTTACTCCGGGATTCATCACTGACACCTTGGGCTTCATCTGCCTGATACCCGGCTTGCGCCAACTGGTGCTCGGCAAGTTCCTGAGCCGCATGGTGATTGTTCAGCCGGGTTATACGCCCGGCGCGGACGGCCAGGAACCCGATGGCGGCCGAATCATTGAGGGAGACTATCAGCGAGAAGGTGAGGATAAAAAGTCGCGTAGTCAACCTCACAACAAGTCTGCGGAAGATAATCCCCATCTCTGAGCTCTGCCTGTTTTTTGACCTTGCACGCTGCTGGCACCACATTTTTTCCCAGTTTTTTTCCTGCCGCTGTTGAAATCCCTCTGCCCGCCCTTAGATAGGCTGCACCTCAAGTTTTTGCTCCGTTGCAGTCTTCGCAGCGGGGCTGGCCCCACGGTCAGAGAGAGCGTGGGTCACTTGGTATTGCAACCCCAAATAACTCAATGGAGAGCCAATCCATGAAAATTCGTCCTTTACACGACCGCGTCGTAGTACGCCGTAAGGAAGAAGAAGCCAAATCCGCCGGTGGTATCGTTCTGCCGGGCGCTGCCAAAGAAAAGCCGAATCAGGGCGAAGTGGTTGCCGTAGGCGAAGGCAAGCTGCTGGACAACGGCGACGTGCGCGCGCTGTCCGTAAAAGTAGGTGACACCGTAGTGTTCGGCCGTTATGCCGACAGCAACACCCTCAAGGTGGATGGCGAAGAGCTGATCATCATGAGCGAAAGCGACATCTACGGCGTTCTGGAAGGGTGATAAGCCCCCCGAACCTCCATCGCACACAGAATTGAGGAAATAAAATCATGGCAGCTAAAGACGTAAAATTTGGTGATGACGCCCGTCAGAAAATGCTGAACGGCGTAAACATTCTGGCCAACGCCGTAAAAACCACTCTGGGCCCGAAAGGCCGCAACGTGGTACTCGACAAATCCTTCGGCGCGCCGACCGTTACCAAAGACGGTGTTTCCGTAGCCAAGGAAATCGAACTGAAAGACAAGTTCGAGAACATGGGCGCACAGATGGTGAAAGAAGTGGCCTCCAAGGCTTCCGACACCGCTGGTGACGGCACCACTACCGCCACCGTACTGGCCCAGGCCATCGTGACCGAAGGTCTCAAGTCCGTAGCCGCAGGCTTCAACCCGATGGATCTGAAGCGCGGTATCGACAAAGCCGTTGCAGCAGCGGTCGAGCATATCGCCAGCCTGGCGACTCCCTGTGAAGACAGCAAATCCATCGCCCAGGTAGGCACCATCTCCGCCAACAGCGACGAGCATGTGGGCACTATCATCGCGGAAGCGATGGAGAAAGTGGGTAAAGAAGGCGTAATCACCGTTGAGGAAGGTTCCGGTCTCGAGAACGAGCTGGACGTGGTTGAAGGTATGCAGTTCGACCGCGGCTACCTGTCCCCGTACTTCATCACCAATCAGGAAAACATGACTGCCGAGCTGGATAATCCGTTCATCCTGCTGGTAGACAAGAAAATCTCCAACATCCGCGATCTGCTGCCACTGCTGGAGCAGGTAGCCAAGGCGTCCAAACCGCTGCTGATCATCGCGGAAGACGTGGAAGGTGAAGCGCTGGCCACCCTGGTTGTGAACAGCATGCGCGGTATCGTGAAAGTGGCTGCCGCCAAAGCACCGGGCTTCGGCGATCGTCGCAAGGCCATGCTGCAGGATATCGCTATCCTGACCGGCGGTACCGTGATCTCCGAAGAAGTTGGTCTGGAGCTGGAAAGCGCTACCCTGGAGCACCTGGGTACCGCCAAGCGCGTAACCCTGTCCAAGGAAAACACCGTGATCGTTGACGGTGCCGGCAATGTCTCTGACATCGAAGCACGCGTTAAGCAGATCCGTGCCCAGATCGAAGAGTCCTCTTCCGACTACGACAAAGAAAAACTGCAAGAGCGCGTAGCCAAACTGGCTGGCGGTGTTGCCGTGATCAAGGTTGGCGCTGCCACCGAAGTCGAAATGAAAGAGAAGAAGGCTCGTGTTGAAGACGCCCTGCACGCAACCCGTGCAGCGGTGGAAGAGGGTGTAGTACCTGGCGGTGGTACCGCGCTGGTTCGCGCAACCCAGGCGATCAAGGTTGTTGGTGACAACGAAGATCAGAACCACGGTATTGCCGCCGCTCTGCGCGCGATGGAAATGCCGCTGCGTCAGATCGTTGCCAACGCCGGTGAAGAAGCTTCCGTTGTTGTAGACAAAGTGAAGCAGGGTGAAGGTAACTTCGGTTACAACGCCGCTACCGGTGTTTACGGCGATATGCTGGAAATGGGTATCCTGGACCCGGCCAAAGTAACCCGCTCCGCATTGCAGGCTGCCGCATCCATCGCCGGCCTGATGATCACCACCGAAGCCATGGTTGCAGACATCCCGGAAGACAAGCCCGCAATGCCTGATATGGGCGGCATGGGTGGAATGGGTGGTATGGGCGGCATGATGTAAGCCGGCTTCCAGCCAAACCCATAAAAAAACCCCGCATTGCGGGGTTTTTTTATTTTCACCATAGGTCGCGATCGTTCTCGACTTAACTTGCCGCGAGATAAAGAATTTCAGGCTCTGAAACCTGAGTATTTGTTATCAACGGCAAGCGATCCATTGGGCTCAATACGCCCTTATCACCACGATTGATCACATGGGTGTAGATCTCGGTGGTGCTGATATCCGAGTGCCCCAACAGCTCTTGGATCGTGCGCAGATCGTACCCGGCTTCCAGCAGATGGGTAGCGAAACTGTGGCGAAAGGCATGGGCTTTGGCTGGCTTGAGCACTCGCGCCTGCTTCACCGCAAGTCGAATCTGGCGGGACAGGGTGGAGGGATGCATATGATGGCGGCGCTCGACACCGGTGCGAGGATCTACCCCGATATTGCTGGATGGAAATAGATACTGCCAGGTAAGCTGGCGTGCCGCATTTGGATACTTTCGCTCGAGCGCGTCTGGCAAATACACCTCACCGAAGCCATCCTCTAAATCGCGCTGGTGCAACCTCGCCACTTTTCGAATCTGTGCTTGTAATTCAACCTTCAGATCCTGCGGCAAAATCGTTGTCCGGTCTTTATTGCCCTTGCCACCACGTACAACGATATTGTTACTACCAAAATCAATGTCCTTAACCCGTAAAGACAGCAGTTCAGCAATTCTCAAACCCGTGCCATACATCAAAGCAACCTGGAGCCGGTAAACCCCATCCAGCTGTGCGAGGATCCTGGCAACTTCTTCGCGGCTGTACACAACAGGTAGCTTGCGCGGTTGCTTGGCAGTCTTGAAGTCGAGATCATCGGTATCCCTGTCGAAAAATCGCTTGTATAAATAAACCAGCGCATTCAATACAACACGTTGCGTATTTATGGCGCAGCGTCGGTTGATCGAAATATGGTTCAGGTACGACTGGATTTCACTGCGGCCCAAATTCTTGGGATGCTTGAGGCCATGAAAGTGGATAAACCTCTTGATCCAATGTATGTAGGTTTGCTCTGTTCGATACGACAGTCCATTTTGGCGCATATGCTGACGAAGTTGATCGATAAAACGAACCGGAGTAGCCGGAATACTGTGGCGAATATCGTCCATTTCACACTCCAGACTGGATTTATGTACAGTATTTTTCCTGGGGTGGCGTGTGTCAATATCCAGATCAGTAGCGGTTGTTCAAAAAGTGGTCAGATTTTCACAAGCTATTGATATTCATGCGTTTTATTTTGGCGTATTTCCAGTCTTTCAGAGATATATTGATCGTGTGCCATATATCAGGTTTACTTCAACTTGTGGGGGCTTTCTGTATCTATTTGATTTGGATAGGAATTTTGTTTCCGGATGGCTTTTAGTGGTCCGCAAATAGCTGGATCAGTGATATAGAGACTGGGCTTTTGAATAAACTGTTATGCATCGGTGTAGTACATGTATCAACCATCAAAACCAGAGAAGATTGCCAGAGGAATTATGCTGGGGTTTGTTCCAGTAACGTTTCTGATTTTTATCTATGTGGTCATCTTCGCATTTGCGGCTAGAGGCTCAAGCCACAAAGAAGAGGTTGGTAATTTTTTCTTTGCCAGCCACGAAACAATATTTTTGTACGTGCTGGTCTTTGTATATATTTTGTCCGCGATCTTTGGCTACTTCAAAGGCTGGGAAGGTTATACCAAAGCATTTTCGTTTCTTGATAAGTGGCTAGATAATACTGGCGGTATAAAAGTAGATCCTGGAGCCAGAGTCCTCACTCCGAAAGATCGCGCTCGGAACATGCATAACAAAGCCAGGCAGTAAAGCTACGGGCCTTTGGCCCTCCGCGGGACAGCTTACCTTGTGCACCTTTTGCGCGGGTCGCTTCGCTCCCATTTTTGCGCAAAATGCGCACAAGGTAAGCTGCCCCTGCTGGCGGCGTTACCTAGCGCTAGATAGAGATTGGCTTTCTTGCCAAGAGGATTTCTGAAAGTTCATCGCATGGCCAGTACTTGGTAATCTGTTTTTGGCGTTGCGAGTCGTGGCTGTTGGAAAGCTAGGGGCATAAAGGGGGTAGCAAGTTCTGTGTCGCGTCAGCAAACCGCTTCGCGGATTGCAGTTTGTGTAAAGTGGTTGTCTGCCCGCCAAGCTTCATTGGCAAAAGGCGCCAATCAACCTTGGCTTATTCCTTCCAAGGAATTAGCGCGAGGCAGTCGGTTAGCAGTATAAAGTACGGAGTTTGGCGCACAACTTGAACGGTTTGTTGCCGCACAGAGCCTGTAGTACTTGGCAGCATTTTTAGAGCGTCATGTTCATTTAGGTAACAAGGCGCTGCAGAGCGACGGCCAACTTTGTGCACTTTATGCGCGGTCGCTTTGCTCCCATTATTGCGCATAAAGCGCACAAACTTGTCCGCGCCTGAGCGCGGCGTTAATGTTCAGGTTCAACATGCCGGCGCCTTCGAGAGTTCGGGGGCAGTTTACTAGCGATTCGGCGGATTCCGGCCTTGTAGAAACGCAATCGCTAGCAGGATTTTACGGTTGGTTTTAATAGGCGGCAGTGGTTTCCATTCTTTTGGTTTGGTGGTGGCGCCGGAAGAAGTGTAGTGGGGGAGTCCCGTTTGGCTTTTTAGCCGCTCCAGGGAAAGCGTGGCACGGTACAGCCAATCGTGCCGCTAGTCGTTTGTTAGTTATTGGTGGCTTCAGGTTTGCTGGTCTTAAACGTACCAAGTAGCTTTTAGTGCCCCAACATTAACAATCACGGGCAGTGATGCTCCGGCCCTTCGGGCCTCCGCGGGACGGCTTACCTTATGCACGTTTCACGCGGGTCGCTTCGCTCCCATTTTCGCGCAAAACGCGCATAAGGTAAGCCGCCCCTGCCGTGGGCGTTATAAACCCAAGTAACGAGAATAAAGTAGCACCCCATGAATATACCTTTGACAGTAATCGGACAGTTCATAATCATCTTTGCAGTAGTTATTGCGACTGTCAGCTATTACCTTGGTAGAAGAAAAACAGAAACGCCTGCATTGGCTGCCGTACTTGGGGCGGTATTTTCTATCGTGCCTATTTTTGGCCTTATTTATGTTGTAGTTTTAATGTTTAAGCGCGATCTGGTAAAAGAGGCTGAGTCCCGAGCGTAATTCGGTTTATAACAAGGCCGGGCAATTCGCTCCAGGCCTTCGGCCCTCCGCGGGACAGCTTACCTTGTGCACCTTTTGCGCAGGTCGCTTCGCTCCCAGTTTTGCGCAAAACGCGCACAAGGTAAGCTGCCCCTGCCGGCGGCGTTAGTGTTTTTGACAGCGGTGGTATTTTGTGGTTTTGGCTTTCGGAAAGTCCGGTACAACAAACGGTGGTTCCGGCACCTGGTGTGGCCAGAATTGGCAACGTGAAATAGTGGTTCCACTATTCAGCATTGGCAATTCGGCTTCAGCACAGTTTCCGGCAACTCTATTTGTGCCGTGCCGCAAAAGGCTAAACGTCGGCTTCGCCCACGATTTTGGTAGAGCCCGAAAGTGTGTGCCAAGTTAGCGGCACCGCACCGGGGTATTTTCAGGTATTGTAGGGGCTAAACCGTTCGTTCTTGTCAGTGGTTGCTTCGAACTAGGGTGCACGAAATATAGTCAGGCAGAGGCCCGAAACACTAACAAGCAGCGGCAGAGCGACAGCCAACACTACGCGCCTTTTGTGTTACTCGCTGTCGCTCAAACATTAACACAAAAGGCGCTCCGCGTTGGCTGCGCCTGCGCTGGGCGTTATGCATAGTTTCTGGTAGATCCACTCTTAATGCTTAAAACATGAATATTTGTATAAAAATTGTGGTTTTCCTACTTTCAGCGATGAGTATTGGTTGCGCTCAAACGCAGAATGAGTCGGAAGCTATCGATTATTCAAAATCTGTACACTCCGACGAGCAAATTAGTAAAAACATTACTGATATAGCTGTTGAGATAAAAAAGAAAATTGAAAGTAACTGGGTGCAGCCTGAATCTGCCACTAATGGCATGGTGGTCAAGATGAACTTAAGGTTTAATTCTGATGGCAGCGTGAGACAATCTAAAGTGACTGAAACAAGTGGACTTGAAGAGCTTGATAACTCCGCATTAGCTGCGGTAAAAATTTCTCAGCCGTTCAAAGAAATTAAAGATCTTTCATCGGAAGATTTTGATAGATACTTCTCAATCATAAGCTTCCATTTCATGGTGGTTGGGAAGCAGTAAGTGCATAACAATCAGCGGCAGAGCGACAGCCAACGCTACGCACCTTTTGCGTTACTCGCTGTCGCTCAAACATTAACACAAAAGGCGCTCCGCGCTGGCTGCGCCTGCGCTGGGCGTTATGCATCAGGAGAGAATTGCATGATTGAAGAGGTTTTTCCTCACGTTGGCGAAATATTACTTGAGAGAATTTTTAACGAAGATAAGTCTCTTCTCGCCAACTTTCTAGAGATTGAAGAGAGCAATATTCAGTCTGTTCACAGACAGTTGCCATTGGAGTTCGTCGGTAGCCCAGTAATTTTTGACGGATTTTCCACTTTGGATCTGGGCGTACTCCTAAAGAATAATAAAGTTCTTCCTATCGAAGTAAAACTAGGTCGTTTTGGACTAGCTAAAGCATCAGTTAATAAAATGCTTAATCCGTGTTCAATTTCAGCACATACGTCTGAATACCGAGTTTCAGGTAAGCTTTTTGCAATTCTCAATCGGAATTACGATTCTGAATTAGCTAAAATTGTCGGCAATACTGAACTTTGCACAAGAATTAATGGAGAAACCCATCCAATATCGGATGTATGGGGCGTTATTGCAAGAGATAGCGTTATTTCATCTTGGAAAAAAATGCCACCAGACTTCAATGGAAAGCAAAAAATAATTAGCATTGAATCGGTTTGCTCAAGCTATGGTGAGCACGAATTTAACAACTTAGTAGGTGGTATTTTTTCCGGGGTAAATTTTTACAACACATGGTTCCCCCAAAATGCATAACAAACTGCGGCAGAGCGACAGTCAACACTACGCGCCTTTTGTGTTACTCGCTGTCGCTCAAACATTAACACAAAAGGCGCTCCGCGTTGGCTGCGCCTGCGCAGGGCGTTATGCGGTGAGATGAATGAGCATCGTAGATAAAATAAAGGAAATTTTAAGGCCAGCTCCTCAAGAGCCGGACTTAGTTCACCCAGTATTTGGTGAAATGGATGCAGAGGTCTGTGGAGATGAAGACGATTTTTGGCAAGCTAATATTATTTTTAAGCCGCTAAATAAAGAAATAGCGGTAAACGTTTTGGCTGGTGCGGAAGGGCCATCTCAAAGTCAGGTGGAATTCTACAAATCCTTTGAATCTAGCTATATCAATGATTTCAATCTTGTAGCTCCAAGCTTAATCAAAGAGGCTGAAAATTGGTCGATAAAAGTCGAGGATTTTCAAAGTAGTTTCTTATTCGTTTCACTCACAATACCAAAACTTGGAAAAAGAGATGGTAAGTGGGAGTTATCATTTGAATGCCTTGAAGATGCCAACCTCCATATGTTTACAGCTGAAATAGAAAATAGCTCTGTAGTAAACGTTAGAATCGACGGGTAGCGCGCATAACAATGCAATGCAGCCGACATCTTACTTTGTGCATTTTTTGCACGGTCGCTACGCTCCCATTTTCGTGCAAAAAGCACACAAAGTAAGCTGCGGCTGATCGCGGCGTTAAATTACGAGTCAGCCATGCGAAAGCTTGTATTCACAACAATTATTTCTTTTTTTTCATCGCTTGGTATTGCGGAGGAGTTTCAACCAAATACAAAGGGAAACAGAGATGTATTAAATTCTTTGCAAAAGGCTGGTTCAAATCTAAGCAAGTTACATCCGGTCGAACATCATTTCTATTGCTATACCTATGATTGTCTGGCCTATATAGCAGGAACAGGTAAAACTCTGGGGTATGAAATTAGAAATGTTGGAAAAGGTGAACATCAAGGAGTCGAGTACTTCTACGGTGATCTCGTTAAAGAAACTCTACTGAGTTTAGAAAAAATTGACCAAGAAAATGTAATCATGCTCAAAATCGCCGAAGATGCCGGAGCAGAGTACGATGGGTGGGGAACCCCAGTAGTCAAATAATTTAACAAAGCCGGGCAATTTGCTCGGAACCTAACCCGCTTTTGCACACACCTCCATCTAACTGAGTTGGAGGTGTCAAATGGCACGCAGAAAGCACTACAACCGCTACGACGATGATTTCAAAGCAACAGCAGTCTCGCTAACCGAGATTCCTGGTGTGCTAGCCAGACATGTGGCTGAAGCGCTCGATATCCATGAAGTGATGCTTTATCGTTGGCGTATGGAGATGCGACGGGGGCAGATCATGGCCAAGAAGAAAAACATACAGATTGATCCTGAGGTGAAATCAGAGCTGAAGCGGCTGAGAAAGCTGGAGCGGGCACATAACCTACTCCAGGAAGAGCATGCCCTTTTAAAAAAAGCCATCCAATTCTCTTTACAGCAAAAAGGGAAATCTTCGAATTCATAGATCAGCACCGGGTAAAGCACAGTATCGCTATGATGTGCAGGCTCTATGGTGTTACCCGGGATGGATATAACTCCTGGCGCCGGCGGGGTACTTCTGACCGTGAGCAGGAAGACAGCGAGCTTTTCGAGCATATTAGATCGATCTTCAATCGGCATGATGGCTGCTATGGCAGCCCGAAAATCACCCAAGAGCTTAAGAAAACAGGTATAAATGTCGGTCAAAAGCGAGTTGCTAGAATCATGCGAAAGCACGGCCTTCTGGCCGTAAAGTCGAAGATCTATACAGCTCGGCCGGGCACGTACAAGCATGTCTACGGGATCAAGTGCAAAATAGAGGGCATCGAACTGACGCGTCCGAATCAGCTTTGGGTGGGTGATGTTACTTATATAAAGCTGAGTGATGGTAGCTGGCAGTATCTATCGGTAGTCATGGATCGCTACAGTAGGAAAGTGGTCTCCTGGTCGCTGAGTGCTCGCAGAGATGTTTCTCTGACTCTGGCCAGCATAGATAGGGCGGTACGCAACCGCGGGCATCACCCGGAGCTGATCTTCCACTCTGACCGTGGTAGCGAGTATCTGTCAGGCCAATATCGTGAGCGACTACGTCGGTATGGGATCAGTCAGAGCATGAATCGGGTGAAGAACATGAATGACAATGCATTCATGGAGTCGTTTTTTCACCAATTTAAAACAGAGCGTATTAAGCGCCAGGTCTTCGATTCTGATAAACAGTTAAGATCGACAGTGACCGAATATATGCGCTACTACAACAATCAGAGATCACATTCGTCTATTGGGTATGTTTCACCTCAAGAATTCGAGTGTAAAATCAGTTGCTAACAACTAGGTGTGTGCAAAAGCGGGTTAAGTTCCCTCCGGCCCATCGGGCCTCCGCGGGACGCCCAACGCTATGCACATTTTGTGCGGGTCGCTGCGCTCCCAGTTTTGCACAAAACGTGCATAGCATTGGTCGCCCCTGTTGCGGGCGTTAGTTGCAACCAGGAATCTAAAGCGTGGTTGAAATCAAAGGAAGTAAAGATTGCGGAAATTCTCCCAAGAATCAGTTTGTTGAGAAGATAGTCATTGCTTTAGAAACTGGCGATTTTGGGTTTCTTGATGAGGTTCTATCTGAAAGCGCTGTCTGGGAGCTCGCGGATAGAAGTGTAACGGAAGGAGATAACCTCCGAGCTCATATTCAAAGTTGTGGAAAGTACGTTACTCTAGTAAAAATTGACCACGTAATTTCACATGGAAAATCTGGCTCAGTAAATGGGTATGTCCAAGATAAGAAAGGCAAAGTATTTCATTTTTGCCACTTCACTGAATTTAGAAGTGCAAAATGTGTAAAAGTCAACAGAGTTTGCAGCTACGGAAAGTCCTAGGCCACGAAGCAACTAACAAGGTGCTGCAGCCGACGTCTTACTTTATGCACCTTTCGCGCGGTCGCTGCGCTCCCATTTTCGCGCAAAAGGCGCATAAAGTAAGCCGTCGCTGAGCACGGCGTTATGCGTAATGTGAGATTCATCGTAATTTTTCTTTTAGCGCTGTTTTTATCTGGCTGCTCAAATAAGCCTGAATTGAGCCAGATACTGGATCAAGCGCTGGGGTATGCCCCGCTAAAGCCATATACGCTTGTCCAGCATAAGCGATCTCCTAAATTCTTGGATATTTGGCAAGGATACAATGAAAGTTTTTTGCTGGAGCTAGATGCGGTGGATTACAAAAACCTTTTAGAGATTGTAAATTCTAAGTGGAAGCTACAGTCTAAGAAAATGGGGAGTGCAGAGAAATGGGAGAGAATCTCGGTAATTCGAAAATTTGGAGTTACCTCAGTTTCGTCTGTCCGTTCAGATGGTAGGTACGTTTTCATACATGTATCGCAGTAAGCGCATAACAATGCGCTGCAAAGGGGCGGCGTTATGTGTAGACCAGTATGAAATTAATCTTTTCCGCCATAGTCTTCGTTTCAATGTAAGGTTTTTTAGTATGCCGTATGTAAACTTACAAATTACAAAAGGTGCAAGCAGGGATCAGAAAAGGAGATTGGTAGAAGATATCACTGCTTCCCTAGTCAGGAATCTTGGTAAAAAGCCCGAGCATATTCATATCGTGCTTCAGGAAATCGCAGAGGAGGATTGGGGCTATGCAGGTATGCTAACTGATGACTGGAAAGAGCAGCAAAATAAGTAGCGCCAGGTATAGCGGTTTTAGTTGTGGCCAAAACACATACAAGGCCAGACAGCCAGGCTACGGGCCATAGGCCCTTCGCGGGGCAGCGGTGTACGCAAATTAAGCTTTGAGAGAGTGGTAGGTACCTGAAAAATGGAAGTTATAAAGAGCAAGAATTTCACCGCGGATCGTGCGTGGGGAGCAAGGCAAATCGCAAACATGCAAGGAATCACCACTAAACTACACTGGACGGATAAGCCATACAAATGGCACATAAACGATGGAGAGGAAGTCTTTGTAGTTTTAGATGGTGTAGTAGATATGCACTATCGCTTAAATGGCGCTGAAGAAGTGGCTGTTCTGGAGGCGGGGGATATATTTTTTGCCTCGGTCGGCACAGAGCATGTGGCTCATCCAAGAGGAGAGGTGCGTGTGCTCGTGGTTGAAAGTGAGGGCAGCGTGTAACAGGGGGGGGCGTAAATCAGAGTGTGATGTTGTAGTCACCTGGGGTGCTCAATGAATGGGTGTGAGGTAGCCCGAGAGATGAGTACTTGTCATCTCTCCGCTGCCGCTCAATCGCGAGGTAAGCCTGGACGTTAGTCACATACCTGTACCCGCATCAGCACAATAGTTGTAAGTGGCCTGCAATCTCTGAAGAGAATTTAACGTATTGCCCGGCAGCAGTCGGTCGCACAGGCGGGGATTGCTGCTCCCATTAACAGGTCTTTGGGGGCGCGACTTGGTTATGGGGAGGCGTTAAAGCAAAAAAGCCCGACTCTTGCGAATCGGGCTTTTTAATTTGGCGCACTCGGGAGGATTCGAACCTCCGACCGCTCGGTTCGTAGCCGAGTACTCTATCCAGCTGAGCTACGAGTGCGTCGTTGTGGTTGCGAACTATAGTGACTTGCCTGGGCTTCGTCAACTGTTTTTTAAAGATTTCTTGGAAAAACTCTTTAAAAATCCGCAGGTTACCGAGCTTTCTGTCAGGCCGGAAAGGTCTGCTTCAGCTCGTTAGGGCGCGCATTCTGCCGTGAGGTTGGCGCCTTTGCAAGCACTTTTTTGAGGTCGCTTCCCTGTCTGTCCAGTTGCGTAACCCTGCATGTTGTCAGGCTGCTGTGGGCTCGTTGTGCAACTGCCGGTTATTGCAATGGGTGACTGCAAAAGGTTTGTGGTCCTGGGTATCGGCGTCATTGGGCTGTAGGTGTTGCATGAAGGCGCTCTCCAGCATTTCCGGCTCCCGATGGCGTTTAATCTGTTCAAAAAACACGTTTGCCTGGGGGTAGCTGAGTTTCAAGTAGGCCAACCATTGCTTGATCCTGTTGCCCAGGTATTTGGCGGGGTACTCGGCCTTGGTGGCACTGTAGTAGCTGTAGAGGTGGGCAACGATCTGGTGCCATTGCAGCGGGCGATACTCCCGCCCTTCGCACAAGGCGCGAATCTGCAGGCCGATATCCGGGCGTGCCAGAAGGCTGCGTCCAAACATGAAGGCGTCACAGCCGGTCACATCACGGCAACGCTGGAACTCGGTCATCGTCCAGAGATCACCGTTGGCGACGACGGGAATACCAATCTGCTGACGGATTTCCCCTATGTATTCCCAGTAAGCGGGCGGGCGATAGCCGTCCACTTTCGAGCGGGCGTGTACGACGAGTTCCGATGCGCCGCCAGCCTCCGCAGCACGGGCATTATCGAGATAGCTGCTGCGATCTTCATAGCCCAGGCGGATTTTTGCGGATACCGGGATTTCTTTGGGCAGGGCTTTTCGCACCGCGGCGATGATGCCCTCCACTCGAGCAGGAGACTGCAGCAGGCAGGCGCCGCCGTCACTGTTGTTTACCGATTTGGCGGGGCAGCCGAAGTTCAGGTCGATGGCGCGGGCCCCGGCTTCCACCGCGCGGGCGGCGTTATATGCCATGGTTTCCGGGTTTCCTCCCAGCAGCTGCAGTTTTACTGGCGTACCGCTCGGAGTTGTCGCTCCCTGTTCCAGTTCCGGGCAAAAGCGGGCGAATACCTTGCGTGGAAGCCTGGTATGGGTAACTCGTACAAACTCGGTCACGCAGACATCAATGCCGCCAATGGCGGAGAGCAGGGCGCGCACGTGGTGGTCGATGACCCCTTCCATCGGTGCCTGATAGATTTTGGGCGCCGGAGAGCGGACGGGCGTCCGATTGGTGGTGGCAGTCGCGGGTTGATGGTGGGGCATGACGGAGTTGCGGCCTGCTATGAAAATGGTGTGGGCGCGTATTGTACGTAATCCGTACTTGGTTTGCGCCATTTGCCGGCAGTTCCTGACGGATAGCGGGCCTTTAGTCACCTGGTCGAAGCTGGTATTGAAAATGAGCGAAAATACCGGCTTTATGCTGAATCTTGGTTGCTTCTGTAACTAATAAGTGTTTGATTTCTAAGGGATCTTGTACCGATAATGTGGCCCGCTTGATTCACCGTATAGCAATAACAAGCCGATTTATAAGCAAAGACGCGAGAGGGGAACGTGCAGCAATCACTGTTACAGCAAGGCCTTGATATCACGCTGTTCGGCATGGGAATCGTTTTCACATTTCTGCTGCTGCTTGTGATTTGTACCTCCATCATGTCCCGCGCAATAACGCGTTTTTTCCCCGAGCCTGAACCTGTGACCACGCCGGTCAGTGGAGCATCCCCCGATGATCCCTCCACGGATAAGCGCCTCAGAAAAATCATTGAAGCGGCGATAGCACAGCACCGCAACAAACGCCGCTGAGAAGCGGGGCTTTGTCGCAGGACGAATACATCATTGATGTCGTGAACGCGCCGCCGTTCAGGTTTCCAATTTGCCAAGATCAATTTTCCGAGAGAGACGACCCATGACTGAGGTTAAAAAGCCACTGGGGATTACCGATGTAGTCCTGCGCGACGCCCACCAGTCGCTATTCGCCACCCGCCTGCGCCTGGATGACATGCTGCCCATCGCGGAGAAGCTGGATAAAGTCGGTTTCTGGTCTCTGGAATCCTGGGGTGGAGCCACGTTTGATGCGTGTATTCGCTATCTGGGGGAAGACCCCTGGGAGCGCATTCGTGAGCTTAAAAAGGCCATGCCGAATACGCCGCAACAGATGCTGTTCCGCGGCCAGAATATTCTCGGCTATCGCCATTACGCGGACGACGTCGTAGAAAAATTTGTGGAGCGTGCCGCTAGCAACGGTGTGGATGTTTTCCGCGTGTTCGATGCCATGAACGATATGCGAAATCTGAAGACGGCACTGGCGGCGGTAAAGAAACAGGGCAAACACGCGCAAGGCACCATTTCCTATACCGTGAGTCCGGTACACACCATGGATATGTGGGTGGACCTCGGGCGCCAGATCGAGGACATGGGGGCGGACTCCATCGCGATCAAGGATATGGCCGGTTTGTTACGCCCCTATGAGGGCTACGAACTGGTGAGCAAACTCAAGGCCGCCGTGGATATCCCCATTCACATGCAATGCCATGCCACCACAGGGCTCTCCACGGCCACTGCGTTGAAGTGTGTGGAGGCGGGCATCGACAATATCGACACCGCGATCTCTTCGATGTCCATGACCTACGGCCACAGCCCCACCGAGGCCGTGGTGGCGATTCTCGAAGGAACCGAGCGCGATACCGGGCTAGACATTCATCTGCTGGAAGAAATTGCCGCGTATTTCCGTGGCGTGCGTAAGAAATACGCGAAGTTTGAAGGTTCGTTGCGGGGGGTGGACTCCCGTATCCTGGTGGCCCAGGTACCGGGCGGCATGCTTACCAATATGGAAAACCAGTTGCGGGAGCAGGGGGCGGGTGATCGTCTCGATGAAGTACTGGAGGAAATCCCCCGCGTGCGCCTGGACCTGGGGTTTATTCCGCTGGTGACCCCCACCTCGCAGATCGTGGGCACGCAGGCGGTACTCAACGTGCTTACCGGGGAGCGCTACAAGTCCATTTCCAAGGAGACCGCGGCGGTGCTCAAGGGGGAGTATGGTGCGACCCCGGCGGAGGTGAATAAAGAACTTCAGGACCGAGTGCTAGAGGGGGCAGACCCCGTGACCTGCCGTCCGGCAGACTTACTGTCTCCAGAGCTGGACAATCTCGCGGCGGAGCTGCAGCAGAGGGCGGCGGAAGATTCTATCGCATTGGCCCGCGGCGAAGGCGAGATCGATGACGTATTAACCTACGCCCTGTTTCCGCAGATCGGTCTCAAATTCCTGAAAAATCGTGGTAATGCGTCGGCATTCGAGCCTGTACCCACAGGCAGAGAAGGCGACGAAGTGAAGAGCGATCAAGGCGAGAGCGTGTACACGGTTTCCGTTGAGGGTGAGAGCTACACCGTTACCGTGAGCGACGGAGGTGATCTCACCGGCATGGTGCGCCTTGATGGTGGTACTGCTGCTGGCGTCAGTGCGCCGGCACCTTCCGCCGCCGGCACCGGTTCTCCGGTCAAGGCTCCACTTGCCGGCAACATTTTCAAGGTTCTGGTAAAACCCGGTGATCGGGTAACGGAAGGGCAGAACATCGTGATTCTGGAAGCCATGAAAATGGAAACCGCAATCAGTGCCCCTCGGACTGGCAGTGTTACCAGTGTCAGCATCAAGGAAGGTGATTCCGTAGCTGTGGGCGATGCCCTCCTGACCATCGCATAACGGGGGCCGAAGTGGATAATCTCGCCAACCTCTGGTTCTCGTCCGGGGCCTATCAGGTGACTTCCGGGCAGTTCATCATGATTCTTGTGTGCCTCGGGCTGCTGTTCCTTGCTATCCGCAAGAATTTCGAGCCACTGCTGCTGGTACCTATCGGTTTTGGTGGCATTCTCGCGAACATTCCCGGTGCCCATTTGGCCGCGCCCGCGGTAGAGGCTGCAATTTATGCGGGCGACGCCGGCGTACTGACGCAACTGGCGCAGGCCGTCGGACTTACCGGGTTCGAATCGATTGAAGGGCTGAAAGCGGCGCTGGATCACGCACCGGCCGCAGCTCATGAACGCGCTGCGCAGGTGGCCGCGGACGCTGGCTTCTCCAATGGCATGCTGTACAACTTTTACAGTGTTGCCATCGCCTCCGGAGTGGCGCCGTTGGTGATTTTTATGGGTGTGGGGGCCATGACGGATTTCGGTCCGCTGCTGGCGAATCCCCGCACTCTGTTTCTGGGCGCCGCGGCCCAGTTCGGTATTTTTGCCACCGTGCTGGGTGCGGTTGGCATGTCTGCTGCTGGCCTTATGGATTTCTCCATCGCCGATGCCGCGGCCATTGGTATCATTGGCGGTGCCGATGGTCCCACCGCCATTTACGTTTCCAGCCTGCTGGCGCCAGACCTGCTCGGAGCCATTGCCGTGGCCGCCTATTCCTACATGGCGCTGGTACCGCTGATCCAGCCGCCGATCATGCGTGCGTTGACCACGGAGCAGGAGCGGCGGATCGAGATGGTGCAGCTGCGCCCTGTGAGCAAGCGCGAGAAGATCGTATTCCCGCTGGTTCTGTTGATCCTGGTGGCACTGTTCCTGCCGGATGCGGCGCCGCTGCTCGGTATGTTCTGCTTCGGTAACCTGATGCGTGAGTGTGGGGTCGTCAATCGCCTGTCGGATACCGCGCAGAATGCGCTGATCAATATCACCACCATTTTCCTGGGGCTCTCCGTGGGCTCGAAGCTCGCAGCGGACAAGTTTCTTGATCCGAAGACGCTGGGCATCCTGGCGCTGGGTATCGCCGCTTTTGCCATTGGCACCGCGGCCGGGGTACTGATGGCAAAACTTCTGAACACCTTCAGCAAGAACAAAATCAACCCGTTGATCGGTTCCGCCGGGGTCTCCGCTGTGCCTATGGCTGCGCGGGTATCCAACAAACTGGGGCTTGAGGCAAACCCGCACAATTTCCTGCTGATGCATGCCATGGGGCCGAATGTCGCAGGGGTTATTGGCTCTGCGGTGGCGGCGGGGGTGATGATCACGATGGTGCGTACCATGACGGGCTGATCACTCTTCGATTCGCGTGGATCACCCCGCTACGGCGGGGTTTTTCATGTCTGGTTATTGCGAAGAGACCGACTGGTCATCAAGGGGGCAGGGCAATTGCAGGAGGCGTGCTAAGATGTCAGCCATTTTTTAGTCCGTTTGATGGCACCAGCTGGGTGTTGGAAGGAGAGGTTATGTCTTGGTTGGGTGCAGGTATCGGCGCCGGTATCGGCATGATGTTTGGTGGCCCCATTGGCGCGGCGTTGGGTGCTTGGGTCGGCAGCTCCTTTGGTTCTGGTCTGAAAAAACTGAGTGAGGCCGGGATAGCGCTTAACCGCGATGGTGCGCAGACGGTCTTTATCGTTGCGCTGTTTTCCATGTTGGCCAAAATGGCCAAGGCGGACGGCCAGGTTTCCAAGGCGGAAATCCAACTGGTCGATGACTTCATCAACAACAATCTGCGTCTCAGCGCGGAAGATCGTCAACAGGCGATCAAGATATTCCGGAATGCCAAAGACGATCAGTTCAGCATTTACGATTACGCCAATCAGTACCGTCAGTTGATCCGCAACCAGGCGATGCGGGAAATGGTGTATCGGCTGTTGTTTGCTGTGGCCTTTGCCGATGGCGAACTGCACCCGGCGGAAGAGCAGATATTGCGGCGAATTCCTGAAACGCTTGGTTTACATGCATCCATTTTTAACGCGATGTTCAATGAGTTTGCACATGGGGGCACTGCTGGTCGCGGGGATTCCTTGCAGGCCCATTACGATGTGTTGGGTTGTAACGCTGATGTCAGCGATCGCGAGCTGAAGCTGGCGTACCGTCGCAAGGCGGCGGAGTTCCACCCGGACAAGATCGCCGCGAAGGGTTTGCCAGAGGAGTTTATGCGTCACGCTGAAGACCAGATGAAGAGTATCACCGTGGCTTACGACACTATTGTTGCTGCGCGCAAGCGTCAGGCGACGGTGGATCAGGTGTAATTGATTCAGGAGACTCGAAATGACACTGACGCAGCAGATTCAGGGAAAACTGAGCGAGGCATTCTCCCCGTCCCATATCGACGTCGAATGCGAAAGCCACATGCACAACGTACCCGCGGGAGCAGAAATGCACTTCCGTGTGGTGCTGGTCAGCGATGCCTTCTCCGGAGTACGCAAGGTACAGCGACATCAGAGGGTATACGCGGTACTGGCAGATGAAATGGCCGGTCCTATCCACGCGCTCGCGCTCCACTTGTACACTGTGGATGAGTGGGCGGGGCAAGCACCAGCCAGCCCGCAGTGCCTGGGCGGCAGCAAAGTCTGATACCACCTTCCGTTGATGGTGTGCGAGCCGGTGCACGGCTCGCGTCTTCTTCCCGGGAAAAAAGCGTTTTCCTGAAAGTAAAAATTTCTGTCTTTTATCCAGAGACAACACTTCTTTACCATTCTTCTCCGGCGGAATTTGCGACCTGAATGTCGTCTGAACGGCTGACGGAAATTTTCCTATTTTTTCCCGCCATGCATTTCTGCATCTCGAGTTCTGGCGCTAAAAACATGTCGACACCATCGATTTGGCGTTTAAGCACTCTTTTTTGGCGCTAATTCTTGCTTCGGATTGTTCTCTGATTCTGTCGACGCTTTTTGCGTCTGGCGTTTACTTCTTTCATTAAAAATAAAATGGCGACGTGATCGCGCAAAAGTTCCACAGAGCAAGATTTTTTTTGGTTGTTTTTTCTACACCCCGTTGGTTCCGTGTCTAGACTGACAAGTGATTGGGTTAATTGCTGTTTAATTTGCCGAATACGATGGAGTTCTCAATGAAAATGACACGCGTTCTGACACCGCTTGCAATCGCCGTAGCTGCAATGGTTAGCGCCCAACAGGCTTCCGCAGATTGGCTGAGTGATGGTGACTTTATTGTCCGTGTTGGCGCCAGCTGGATTGATCCGGATGACAGCCATAACGACCTTCGTTTTAACGAAAACTTCTTCCACGAAGATTTCGATATTGATACCGACGCAACCTGGAATATTTCTGCCGCCTGGCTGCCCGTAGAGCACTGGGGTGTGGAGCTGATGTACATCGGTTCTACCGGCCACGATTTGGATCTGGATCGCGTGGGGTATGACAACTTCTATATCGACGTCGATGGCTATGAAGTCGGTAAGTTTGATGCGAGCTATGCCAATGCGTACCTGAACTGGTATCCGCTGAGCCGTGATTGCATGGTCCAGCCCTATGTCGGCATCGGCGTTAACTACACCGACTTCAGTGACGAGAAGTATTCCCGTCAGTTCCGGGACGATCTGAACTACGGCCTTGACCTCATTGATGTCGACTACAGCCTCGACCATTCCTGGGGATTCACTGGTCAAATTGGTGTGGACTTCAAGTTTGGTCGTGACAGCGCGTTTCTGATAAACGCAGCGGTTCTGTATATTGATGCAGACACTGACTATCGCGTTACCTATACCGACAACCTGTTGCTTCCGCCGGTTCGTTTCACTGATGAAATTACCGATGTGGACTATAGCCCCTGGGTATTCAATCTGGGTGTTGGCTACGCTTTCTGATTCACTGATCTGATTGGTGATGAAAGAGTAGTGTTCATGGAAGAACGAAAAAGGCACCTGCGGGTGCCTTTTTTTATCTGTCGGGAATTTGAGAAAGCGTAACAACTGGGAAGCGGCTGTTTCTGTATGGAATATCGCGATTACTACAAAATCCTCGGAGTAGAGCGCAGTGCTACCCAGGATGACATCAAGCGTTCCTATCGCAAGCTCGCCCGCAAGTATCATCCGGATGTAAGCAAGGAAAATGACGCGGAAGAACGCTTCAAAGAAGTGAATGAAGCGTACGAAGTGTTGAAGGATCCAGAAAAACGCGCGGCGTACGACCAGCTGGGTAAGAGCTGGGACAGCGGGCAGGAATTCAGGCCACCACCGAACTGGGACCAGGGCTTTGAGT
Source organism: Microbulbifer pacificus (assembly GCF_002959965.1). Lineage (NCBI taxonomy): Bacteria > Pseudomonadati > Pseudomonadota > Gammaproteobacteria > Cellvibrionales > Microbulbiferaceae > Microbulbifer > Microbulbifer pacificus. Next base: position 1,520,937 of record NZ_PREV01000027.1, on the reverse strand, counting down.
TTCACGGCGGTGGCTACACCGAAGCAGACCCGGAAGCCTTCAGTGATTTTTTCGAGAGTCTGTTCGGTCGCGGCGGATTTCGGCGCGGTGGCTTTCACGGCGGCGGACGCCCATTTCGCGCCCGGGGGGATAATACCCACGCCCGTATCGCGATAGATATTGAAGACAGTTACGCTGGAAGCAAGCGCCAGATTACGCTTAAACACTCGGAGCTGGGGGGGGACGGTCGTCCGGTGATAAAGGAGCGCAAGCTGAACGTTACCATCCCAAAAGGTGTGATGGAGGGGCAGCAGATTCGCCTCTCAGGGCAGGGAGAACCGGGGCTGGGCGGCGGTGAGCCGGGTGATTTGTATCTGGAAATTGTTTTCAACCCCCATCCCCGTTTTAACGTTGAAGGGAAAACGGTTTATCTTGATCTGCCGGTTGCACCTTGGGAGGCCGCACTCGGTGGCAAGGTGACGGTCCGTACACCGGATGGCAAGGTAAATCTGACACTACCTCCCAACAGTAAAAATGGCAGCAAGTTGCGTTTGAAGGGTAGAGGATTACCGGCAAAGGAGCCGGGTGATCTCTATGTTGTTCTCGATATCGTAACGCCGCCAGCACACACCGAGGATGAGCTGGCGGCCTATCAGAATTTTCGCGCAGCCTTTCAATTTGATCCACGTGCTGGCGAAAAGTAGAGGACTGTTTCAATGGTCAATCAGTTTGATGCCTCATCGGCAGCCGCGGTAGTTCTCGATGAAGACAGTCGGGTGACCTTGCGTGAACTGTGTAATGCATGTGCGCTGACCGCGGAGCAGGTGATGATGCTTGTGGATGAGGGTGTTATCGATGCTCAGTCGACATCGGGGACACTGGTGTTCAGCGGCATCAGTGTGTGCAGGGTTCGAAAGGTTGTAAGAATGGAGCGGGATCTCGGCGTCAATCACGCGGGAGCGGCACTGGCGCTGGAGCTGCTGGAAGAAATTGAGCAGCTCCGGGCGCGGATTCGGCGCCTGGAGCGTCACTAGGGTAGAGCCGGAGATTGAAATCCGGTGGCCGAACTCACTTCGCCGCTAGGCTTTGCTGGTAATCTCATAGATAAGGTAAGCAGTGTAAGCGATGTAGGCGGCCAGCAACGCGGCCCCCTCAAACCGGTTGATACGTCCCTGGCGGTTGCGAAAACCGTAACCAAAGATAAACAGGGCAACGGTGAGCCCCAATACCATCGGCCAGTCGCGGGTGATTAACTCGTGGGGCACTTCGGGCATGGGGGCAATGGCGCCGGCGATGCCCACCACAGCCAACAGATTAAACATGTTCGAGCCGACCACGTTGCCGATGGCGATATCGTGTTCTCCCTTGCGTGCAGCGACGATGGTGGCTGCGAGTTCGGGAAGGGATGTGCCCAGTGCGACGATGGTCAGGCCGATGATCAGATCACTCACGCCCAGCTGGTGAGCAATTGTCACCGCGCCCCAGACGAGTAAACGAGAGCTGACAATCAACAGCGTGAGTCCGGCGACCACCCAGAACAGGGCCTTGTTGAGTGGCATATCATGCTCTTCAAGATGGTTTTCCAGTTCGCCTTCAATCATGTCTCCCTTGCCACGCAGTGCGGAGAAAATTGACCAGCCTATCAGCGCGAAAAAGCCTGCAATCAGAATGAGTGACTCCGCGCGGCTCAATCCACCGTTCCAGAAAAATGCAGCCGTAACGCAGGTAATCACAAGCAACAGCGGCAGTTCCTTGTGAATGATTTTGCTGTTCACCGACAGCGGGATCACTATGGCGGTCGCGCCGAGAATGAGTCCTGTATTGGCGATGTTGGAACCATAGGCGTTACCGAGGGCGAGCCCAGGGCTGCCGTCCAGCGCGGCCATGGCGGACACCACCATTTCCGGTGCCGATGTACCGAATCCCACGATCACCATCCCGATCAGTAGCGAAGGCATGCCGGCATGTTTGGCGGTGGCAGCGGCACCATCCACAAACCGGTCGGCACTCCACATCAGCAGGGCAAATCCGGCGACGATCGCGAGCAGGGCAAGAATCATGAGGTTCCTTAATCAATCATTGTCTCGGAGCAGAGAACAGGCAGTTCGGTGGGCGATTGTAGCGGCTCCGCCCGAACCTTGCAGTGAAGATTGGCCGATATGTCATTGGTGGCATAGGTCGGCCGACCCTAAAGTTTGCTCTGATCTGATCGTGGCGGAGGGTGTGGTCCATGAACAAAAAGTTGCTTCTGGGTGCGCTGATCGGCGCTGGTATGTCGATGCTGAACAGGAAAATGCGCCAGCAATCGGCACCCGGTGGTGTCAGTGTCGGTCATCCGGAAACCGGCGGCCCCGACTTTAGCAAGGTGCCCCCGCCCACCCAGTCCGGCAATAGCGACATGCCAAGCCTCGACGATATTCTTGCCCGTGTGGGCAAACCGGGCAGCCTCAACTCCGACAGTCCGTCGCCGGGGGGCGATATCTTTGGCGGCGCCATTCCCGCGGGCGCCGGTGCTGGCGGCGCGGCGGTGCTGATGGAAGTCGCGCGCCGGATCTTCGCGCAGATGCAGCAATCCGGTGGTTTGCCGGGGCAGGCTCCCGGGGGCGGTGGCAGTGGGCAGGCAGCCGGTGGCGGTGGTCTTGGGGATATTCTCGGTCAGATCTTCGGTCGCGCCAGTGGCAAATTTGGCCAACAGAGCCCACAGGGACCGCAGACAAGCCCCGGCAACTGGCAGAACATGTCCCCGCGGGGTGAGGGTGGTCTGTTTGGGTTCGTGAATACGGTGGATGCGCCCGATGAGCCTGGTGGCGAGAATCAGGCTGATGCCATGTTGAAGGCGATGGTCGCGGCCGCCCAGGCAGACGGGCGCATCGATGAGGCGGAACAGCACAATATCTTGCAAGCGGTAAATGGGCAGTTGGACTCGTCCGACCTGGATGAATTCCGAGAGTTTCTGACTACGCCAATCAGTATGGATGAAGTGGTGGCTGCGGCCGACAATCCGGCGACGGCATTCAACCTTTACCTTGTGTCGGCGATGACCGCCAACCCGGATAATGCTCAGGAGCGCCAGTACCTTGATGCGTTGGCGGAGAAGCTGGGTATTTCCGAGCAGGCGGCGCGGGTGATTGAGCAGCAGCTACCCCGATAGTTCCATGGGCGGCATGTGCTTGTTACTCAAGCGCATAAATCGCCGGGAATTCTCCGGTAATCCGGTCGAATTTACCGGCGACGTCGCCTAAAATGCGGCGGCAAACATGCCGGAAGCACAGGCCATGCCGCTGATCGACAGCCACTGTCATTTCGACTTCGACGCCTTCGCCGTGGATCGCGAACAGGTGTGGCAGCGTTGTATCGCGCGCGAGATACAGGCTCTGATCATTCCCGGGATCAGTATTCCCCAGTGGCGTCGGCTGTTTGCGCTGGTGAATACGCAACCCGGTTGGTTCGGTGCGGCGGGTGTACACCCCTGGTGGGTAGCGGAGCTTGCTGTTGAGCCCGCGCAGGTGCAGCGGGCTCTTGAGGAACGTGTCACCCGTGAACGCGGCGGTGGCAATCGCTGTGTCGCCGTCGGTGAATGTGGGCTGGATGCAAACATCAGTACGCCGATGGAGGTCCAGCTCGCCGTGTTTGAAGCTCAGCTGCGCGCGGCTCAATCTCTGGACTTACCGCTCATCGTGCACTGCGTGCGTGCCCACAACGAGGTTATCCGCCTGCTGAAAGCCGTGCGTCCGCGGAAAGGCGGTGTGATCCATGCCTTTAGCGGCAGTCGGGAAATCGCCGATGAATATTGGCGGCTGGGATTTTACCTTGGTGCCGGCGGCACCATTACCTATCCTCGGGCCGTCAAAACCCGTGCAACCTTCTCCTCCGTGCCACTTGAATCGGTGCTGTTGGAATCCGACGCTCCAGATATGCCCCATGCGGGCCGGCAGGGTGAGCGCAACAGCCCGGAATATCTGCCGGCAGTGGCGGAAACTCTTGCCGAACTGCGCGGTATCCGTGTTGAAGAGGTCATCGCCCAGACTGGGAAAAATACCCGTGCGCTGTTCAATGTATGAATGCCCAGTTGTGAATATCTAGTTATGCGTTTTACCGCCGAGTCCTTCAAAAGCCAGTTCCCCCTGTTTGCCCAGCCCGGAAACCGAGAACTTGTGTATCTGGATAACGCCGCCACCACGCAAAAGCCAGCGTGTGTGATCGACGCTATCGCCGATTTCTATCGCCACAGCAACGCCAATACACACAGGTCCAGCCACCGTCTCGCGCGCCGTGCGACCGATATGGTGGAGCAGGTGCGCCTGCGCGCGGCGGGATTTCTGGGGGCGGCCAGTGCCAAGGAAATTGTGTTCACTCGCGGAGCCACCGAAGGACTTAACCTGCTGGCCCACAGCCTTTGCTCGCGGTTGCAGCCGGGCGATGAGATTCTCCTTACTACTGCCGAGCACCACGCCAATCTTGTGCCCTGGCAGATGATGGCCGAGCGCTACCGGCTGGCTCTGCGCTATGTGCCGGACGAGATCGGTGTGCCTCAGTTTGATCGCTTGGCGGAAGCGCTCACACCGCGTACCAGAATTGTCTCCCTTACCGCCGGCTCCAATGCTGTCGGCTTTCGCGCTGACCTGGGCCAAGTGCGTGCGGCGCTTGCGGGGAAAAATATTCAGTGGATCGTGGATGGTGCTCAGTTGGTAGCGCACGAACCGGTCGATGTACATTCCATCGGGTGTGATTTTTTTGTGTGCTCCGCGCACAAGTTTTACGGACCCACGGGGGTTGGTTTGCTCTACGGTCGCGAGTCGCTGCTGCGGGCGATGCCGCCCTGGCAGGGTGGCGGAGAGATGATTGCGGATGTGGATCTCTATTCCAGCCGCTACGCGGATCTTCCCCATCGGTTTGAAGCGGGTACTTCATCGCTCGCTGCCATCGCTGGTCTCGGGGCCTGTCTGCAGTTTCTTGATTCGCAGGACCGGTTGGCGATGGCGCGGCATGAGCAACAGCTGATGCATGCTTTGCACGAACGTCTGAGCCAGGTTTCCGAGCTGAATCTGCTTAGTACCGCGACTAATAATCTCGGTATTGTCGCTTTCACCCATCCCCGTTTTGCGGCCATCGACATGATGCAATGGTTGGACGGGCGCGATATCGCCGTACGTGTCGGGCACCATTGTGCCCAGCCTCTGATTCGCGCCACTGGCCACAGTGCCACAGTGCGTATATCGGTAGCGGCGTACAATACGCATGATGACGTGGAGCGACTGATCGCCGCGGTGGAGGAGTTTGTCAGACATGTCGGCGATGACAATGACGTGCAAGTGGGCGTACATTCAGGTGGCGCCGCGGTCGACTGGGTGGCGGACTGTTTGGACGCGGTGGATATCGAGACACTGCGCGCCCAGCGTAGCTGGCAGGACCGCTACCGCATCCTGATGGGTTGGGCAAAATCCATCTCCCGCAAGGAGAGTATTCGGCGCAGCGAGAATCTGGTCCGCGGCTGTGAGTCGAGCGCCTGGTTGGCCCACCATTGCGAGAACGGTGTGCACCGCTTTGCGCTCGACAGTGACAGCCGTATTGTCAAAGGGCTGGGGGCCCTGCTGTTGTCGCAGTTGAATGGGCAGGTGGGTGGCGCGGTGGCGCGTGCGGATCTGGAACAACTGTTTGTGGAACTTGGCCTGGCACAGCAACTGAGTGAGTCGCGAGCCAACGGCTTTCGAGCACTGTTGGATCGCGCTTTTACGTTGATGGAGCGTGGCCCGGGCTAATTCCGGCGGTCTCCGGTCATTTTACCCTTCGCGCTTTCAGTATGCGCTCCACGGTTTTACTGGCGGCCATAAATCCGAAAGTGCCGGTCACCATGGTGGCGGCGCCGAAGCCGCCGCTGCAATCCAGTTTTACACCATTTTGCATGCCGCTTTTCTGTTGGCACACCTGGCCATCCGGCTGTGGATATACCATCGGTTCGGTGGAGTAGATGGCGTCGATACCGAACAGACGCTTGCTGGATTTCTGGAAATTGTGGAAGCGGTACAGGTGCTGGCGTACCTTGGCCAGCATGGGGTCACTCACGGTACGGCCCAGGTCGGCGCAGTCTATGGCTGCTGGATTGGTCTTGCCGCCAGCGGAACCCACGGTAATCAGGCGAAGTTTGCGTGCCTTGCAATAGGCGATCAGTGCGGCCTTGACGCGCGCGTTGTCGAACGCGTCCACGACGACATCAATAGGTGACGTATCGGGATCGAGCAGTTCGGCAAAATTGTCGCTGGCGACAAAGTCCTCGTGGATCTGTACGGATATTTCCGGGTTGATCGCCCTCAATCGCTCCGCCATGACCCCAACCTTGATATCACCAACCGTATCTACCAGTGCGTGAATCTGGCGATTGGTATTCGTGATACAGATATCGTCCAGATCGATCAGGGTAATTGCACCCACACCGCTGCGTGCCAGCGCTTCCGCAGTCCAGCTGCCGACACCACCGATACCGATTACCACTACATGTGCCTCTTGCAGCGCCTGGAGAGCGCTGGTGCCGTAGAGTCGGGCGATACCGCCAAATCGTTGCAGATAGGAGTCGCTTACAGGCATTGGATCATCCGGGCCATCTTTGCGGGAGTGGATGCTTGGGAGCTTACGTCAGCAGGTGGGGAACGAAACATTCATCGGAAGGAACATTGCGGGGCGCCGAATGCGCCCCGCAATCATTGGATCGCTCAGTGCACGTGGCCGTGGTCGATCTCTTCCGGCGTCGCTTCACGCACGGAAACGACTTCGATATCAAAGTGCAGCTCAACACCCGCGAGCGGGTGGTTGCCGTTGATGGTCACCTGGTCGCCATCGATGTCAATGATTTCCACTTCAATCGGGTGGCCCTCGGTGCTCTGTGCGCGGAAGGCCATACCCACCTGCAGCTCCTCAACACCGCCAAAGGCGTCTTTTGGCAGGGTCTGGATCAGCTCCGGGTTCTGCGGACCATAACCATCTTCCGGCGCCACCACCACGGTGAATTTGTCACCGGCACTCTTGTCCAGCATTTCCTTTTCCAGCCCGGAAATGATGTTGCCTACACCCTGCAGGTACTTCAGCGGTTGGCCACCTTCGGAAGTGTCGATCACGGTGCCTTCGGCGTCTTTCAGGGTGTAGTTGATCTCCACAACGCTGTGGTTAGCAATTTTCATGGGCAGTCTCTTGTGTCTTGAGCGTGAGTTGTAGCGCTTACCGCTTACGGGAGGAAAGGCAAACGGGGGTTATAAGGCTGAATGAGCGTGCATTGTATGGGGGGGGCTCGGTACTCGCAACCGAGTGGGGGGCGTGTGATTCTGTAGAACGTGTGAAACCGGGGTAAACGTGGCCCACCGGGTGGAGCCACGTGGATGAAGGTGAGGGGTCAACAGGCGATGGACATGGGGTCGTCGCAGCGATCGAAAAGCGTGCTGACGGTGCGTACCAGTTGGTCACAAATGGTGCTGGAACAACCCAGTTCCAGCAGACGCGCCTCAAGATATTCCAGAAGAGCCTCAAACAGTGCCGGGTTCAAGCCGCGTGCCAGAAAGCTGGCGCGTGCGCTATAAGTGGGCTCGGACTCCTCAGCAAGCGCGTGGTGAAGGAACTGGGCCTGGCGGCTGCGCTGCTTGTCGTGCTCAACACAATCTTCGCTTGCCATGTACTTGCCGACAGCCTGGTAGAACTCGCCGACAGTCTGGCTGAGGAACTGGCGGCCGCCCAGGTGAGAGATGATTCCCTGGGGGCATGCGTTGGAGTCTTCAGTGGACACGGCAGTGGCCGCCGCCATACCGAAGGCGGGTGCGTCTACGGGTGCGAGAGCTGGCGCAACACTTGGCATTGGTGGATTCCCCCAGTGAGATGGTAATCAGTGTGTCGCGACGGTGTCCGGATGGCCTCGATTTGTCGACGATACTCCAAGGAAATGTTACCCGCCATTGGGTGTTTCCTGAGAGGGGCTGGGACTGCCTGTCGCGATATGGGCGGCAAGATTACGGGATGGAAATACCTCTGCCAACGAAACAGCGCGAAATTGTCACGGCCTTCCACGGGTTGTTCGGCACATGTTTAATTTGGTGCAAAATCCCGGCGTGCATTGCCCCCGATGGCTGTTTTTGACGCATTTTGGTGCCTGCGCGGGATGTCGCAGTGGCTCGAAAGGGCTATAAGGCCCTTTCCTGTGGCGCGGGTCAAAGTGGCACTGATAGACTTCCCGGTCTACATCTGCCCTCGGCGTTGGCGGGGTACTGTTTTGTTCGTTTTTTAGTCGCTCTGGGGGCCATGGTGTGGTCTCCGGGGCAAATCAGTGAGGCACGAGATGGCAAGCATTTTCACCCGCATTATCGATGGCGAGCTGCCGGGGCACTTCGTATGGCGCGACGAGGTCGCCGTGGCGATCATGACCATTGCTCCGATCAAGCCCGGCCACTGTTTGGTCATCCCGGTCGAGGAGGTTGATCACTGGGATGATGTGCCTCAGGAAATTACCGCACACCTTCTGGATGTGGCCGCCAAGGTGGCCAAGGCACAGAAGGCGGTCTATTCGCCACAGCGGGTGGGGGTGATGGTGGCGGGCCTCGAAGTGCCACACACGCACTATCACCTGGTGCCGATTGATCAGATCGCGGACCTGAATTTCGCATTGCAGCAGCCTGCAGAGCCGGAAATGCTGGCCGCGGAGGCGGCGAAACTGCGGGCGGCACTGGTCGAGCTCGGATATCGCGACACCGCGGATTGATTCACGGAACGGATTCGGAAAACTTTGGCCGCTGCTGCATCCAAATCGGGGGCGGCTGCGTCTCAGTGACAGTCAACAAAAACAGGTTACCTGCTCATGATGTCCAGAATGTCGATTTTTGCCTCGCTGCTGCTACTGGCCCTGGGTGCCAGCGCGGTACAGGCCCAAGGCTCCAGCAAGTCGTTCCCCCTCGATGGTTTTTCGGCCATTGCGCTGAAGGGAAGCTCCAATCTCAAGGTGGTGCAGGGGAATACGTTCTCCGTGAGTGCGCATGGTGAGGAAAAAGATCTGACCTATGCCCGCGCCGAGGTGGATAATGATGGCACCCTGTCTCTGTGGGTGGAGACCGACAGCAAGAGTCTGTTTGGGGTTGTTACGGTCACAACCGAGCCGGAAATTGAATTCCAGGTCACTTTGCCTGCGATCAATGCCCTCCGTGTGACTGGTTCGGGAGATGCCGTGGCGGACACCCTGGAGAGTGAGAAGCTCGACCTGCGCGTTACTGGTTCCGGCCTGATCAAGGTGGAAAAGGTGGCCGCGGAGGCACTCAATACGGGTGTTACCGGCTCCGGAGACCTGATTCTCGGTACCGTACTGGCGGTGCATGGCTCTGCGGGCATCACCGGCTCCGGCGATATCCGCATGGATAATTTCATTGGTGAGGATTTCACCGCCCAGATCAAGGGGTCTGGTGATATGGCCATTGGCGGTAAGGTGGTGAGCCTGAATGTAACGGTAATGGGTAGCGGCGACTTTATGGGGCGAAGCCTGATTGCCACCAATGCCGGCGGAGCGGTAATGGGCTCCGGTGACATAGTGCTGAAGCGTCCCGTGAACGAATCCTTCTCCGTGATGGGGTCTGGCGACGTCGCTCTGGTGGAGTGATCTGGCTTTTCAGACTCGAACTTCGCAAAGCGCGGCTCAGGCCGTGTTTTTGCTGTGTGCCTGAACATATAGACTTCAGGGGTTGAAACGGTCACGTGGGGCTCCATTGCTGAATCATCGGCGACGCGGCTTTGGTGCCGTTCCTTTCACCCCTCGGCACAGGGGGATAAACGTGCAGACTCGGTGTGCAAAAAGGAGTTGTCCATGAGTTCAGCTGACGATCAATCGGACGCAAAAGGCCGGTTGCGCGCCTTTAAACAACAGTTTCGACGGCTGCGTAAAGAAGCGTTAGAAAAGTCCCATTGGGCTGCCGAGAGACTTTTGGACCGACGGGTCTGTATCGGTATCACGGGGCTTAGCGGCGCTGGCAAATCCACATTGATTACCAGTCTGATCTACCAGCTCAGCCATCCCGATCGCGCGCAATTACCGGGTTTTTCCCCGGCCTTGAACGGACGCCTGCTGGGTGCTGACCTGTACCCGGCACTCGATACCGGATTGCCTCTTTTCGAGTACGAGCGATGCCTCAGTGCCTTAACCGCCAATCCGCCGCGCTGGCCGGAATCCACCCGCGACCTCTCTGCTCTGGAGCTGCACGTGCACCTTCAGGGGCGCCGTCTGGGGCGTAGTTATCGGCAAAAACTGATCCTTGAATTCCGCGACTATCCCGGTGAATGGCTGATGGATCTGCCGCTACTGCGGATGGACTTTGCCACCTGGTGTCGCCAGCAGGCGGACCTGCTGGGCGCGGAACCCCGGGCGGGGTTGGCTCCGGAATTGCTGTCGCACCTGCGAGGACTGACACCGGAGGCTCCGGCCGACCTGCAGCAGATCGACAGTTTGTGGCAGAACTATCGGCAGTTTCTGCGGGATTGCCGCAGCGCGCGCAAACTTAGCTATCTGCAGCCGGGGCGCGCATTGCTCGACAGCGAGGAGTATGGATTTTTTCCGCTGCCGGGAATCGGTCACCGCACGCAGTCCGAGCTGGATGCTCTGGCGGAGGACAGTGTGTACAAAGTATTGGAAGCCCGCTACCGACGGTATGTCGATGAACGGGTGGCGCCCTTTGTGGATAGTCACTTCCGTCACCTGGATCGGCAATTGGTGCTGGTGGATCTGATCAGCACCCTGTTTGCCGGGGAAGAGTCTCTCGAAGATATGCGTTTGGCATTCGGGCACATTGCCGATACCTTTCGCTACGGGAGCAACGGCCTTTTGCGGAAACTCTGGCATCCGCGGATTGATCGGTTGGTGTTTGCCGCCACCAAGGTCGACCAGGTTCTGGCGGCGGATCACGATGCTCTGCGTCAGTTATTGGGGCAGCAGCTACAACAGGTGTTTTCCGGCGCCCGGCATCGCGGGTTACCTCTCTATTGCGAAGCGATTGCCGCCGTACGCTGCTCTAATGAAAGCGTTCGCGATGGCCGTCGGCTACTGGTCGGCCACGCTATGGATGGCAGTTATCTCGGCTTTGAAAATGCCGAAATTCTTGCGCATCTGCCTCAAGAAGGGGAGTGGCAACACTACACTGGCGGCCAGCCTCCGCAATTGCGGCCACCAATGGGAATCGGGCGGGAAGGTTACATGCCGCATATTCGGATGGACGCGCTATTGAATCTGTTGCTGGGAGATAAGGTCTGATGACTGGTTCTGATACCCGTTTCTCGAATGACGAAATACCGCGCAGCAATGACGGTGCGGAGCGCACGCGAGAGGTCCCCCGCCGCCAGACGCGTATCGAAAACCTCGACGCGGAAGAGGGGGCGCCCCGGGCTCGCGCGAGTACCCGTGTTGAGTCTCTCGAGGAAGAGTCTGCGCAGTTGCCTCGCTCCATCACCACCGGAGAGTCGCTGCCGGACAAAATTTCGTTCTCCGAGCTGCGCCTGCCTGTATTCCGGCTTCGCCTGTGGAAGCCGGCGCTGTTGGCGGCACTCGCGCTCACATTTGGCGCCGTGTTCTGGGAGCTGCGGCAGTTTTTTAACTGGGCGGCGGATATGCACTGGACTCTCGGAGTCCTGGCTGGTGTGGTGATCGGTGCGCTCGTGCTCACCATGGCGAGCGCCGTATGGGAGTATTTCCGTGCCGGCCGACCGCTGCGCAAGCTGCAGAAAACTCAGGAGCTGGCGGCTCAGGTTCGCGATAGTCGAGCGACCGATGCGGTGGCGCCGCTGAATCAGCAGCTGAGTGAACTCTTCGCCGGCAAGCCTCAAGGCGCGCTGCTGGCAAGGGTGCAGGATGAGATGCCGGATTACTATGACAACAGTGAATTGTTGCGGCACCTCGAGTTGAATTTCTTCGAGGCGCTGGATCAGGAGGCGTTGAGGCGTATCGTCAGACACGCTACAACCACGGGGGCGCTGGTGGGGCTCAGTCCTTTTACCACCCTGGACGTGCTGGTCGCTCTGCGGCAGTCCATGCGCTTGATCGATGATGTCGCGCAAATCTATGGGGTGCGGCCATCGGTGGTGGTCCGCTGGCGTCTGTTCAAGAAAGTATTGGCATTGATCGCCTATAGCGGCGCCAGTGAATATGCGGTCAGTGAACTTTGGCCCGAGTTGGTAGGGGACAGTATGTTGAGTACCGTTTCTGCGCGTCTGGGGCAGGGTATGGGAGCGAGCTTGTTTATGGCGAGAATCGGGCTTGCCACGGTACACAGTTGCCGTCCGATCCCGTTTTCGGAGAAGCAGCGCCCCCGCCTCGGTACGCTTACCCGGCGGATTGCGGCCAGCCTGAAAGAACGCCTGTTGGGGCGAGATCGTGCCACCTGGCCTGGAGCTGCTTCGGGCAATGACGATGCTGAGAGAGCTATCCGGGATGACATGGTGGAGCGCGAGCAATCGCGTAGACCCTAGTGGCCCATGCGGAAAGCTGTGTAACGGTTCGCTTTGCCAAAGCCTCCAGTTCCGTGTTGGGAACGGTTGGTCTGAATGCGTCGGCGCTGCGCCTTTGTTATCGAACTTTCCTCATAAACCACCGGTGAAAGGCGATTAGTGAAAATCGGCGGGGAGCCCGTGAGAAAATCGGAGTGAGCGACTGGGCGCGGAGGCCGGTATACCCGGCCCCACGGCCAACCACTCTGTTCGTTTGATACCGTTTACCGGAACTGTTTCTTCATCAGAATCCGGGTGTGGTGCTGGTCTACGAGTTTTGCAAGAGTGTCAAAGCGGCTCTTGATGAACGGACGTGGATTGTTGTTACCGGCCGCATCGGGATATTCCACTCCTTCTCTAACCAGTTGCAGTTCTTTGGCCAGTGCGTCCATGGCTTCAAAAATGGCTTTGGTGTTTTTTTCGTCATAAAAGACGCGGCTACTTGCGGTATCGCTCAGATACGCGTCGCACTCACCCAGCCATTCTGCGCGTTGGTTGAGAAAGTTGATGGTGTTGCGAATACCGCCCTTGTACTCGGGCTTAAAGTTTTCGTTGATATATTTCCCCAGGCTGCGCATCCCGGAATCTACGAACTGCTCTACCAGGCTTTCACAATAGGCGTCGTTGAGATAAGCGGGGTGTGAGCTGGTCGCACTGGCATTGCCGGCCGCGAAGACGCAGGTAATTACTGCCGTAATCAACGGTACCAGCTTGCGAGCATGGGAGAACTTGGAAAATGAACGTGTTGCTGAGGCGTCTGGCGTTTTCATCTGTGAATGCCCTACTGTTGTTTTAGCTATCAGGCTTGTTATTGTGATAAGCATCACATGAATATCGAAACGCCAGTCTTATGTCAACGAGTTTTAAGTATGATTTGTCACTTATGTTCCAATTGTGGAGCAGTGCGCGTTTCCATATGCTGACCAGGTGTATTTAACCTGACAATAGTGCGAGTGCGCAGTGCTAATTCCCCCGGCAGCTGATTGCCGGCGCGGAGCGAAGGAGAGAGTTTTGTCAGAATTTGATTTTGATCTGTTTGTAATCGGGGCCGGTTCCGGTGGCGTGCGCGCAGCTCGCATGGCGGCTGCCGACGGCATGCGCGTGGCTGTTGCTGAAGAGCGCTATATGGGCGGAACCTGCGTGAATGTGGGCTGTGTGCCCAAGAAGCTTTTCGTTTACGCCAGTGCTTATCGTGAGTCGTTCGAGGATGCGGAGGCGTATGGCTGGGAAGGGCAGGCGGGTGCGCACTTTGTCTGGCCTACTCTGAGAGACAACAATGCCAAGGAAGTTGCTCGTCTCAACGGGATTTACCGAAACCTGCTTGCCAATTCCGGTGTGCGGATCATTGATGGGCGGGCTCGAATCACCGGTCGCCAGCAGGTGGCTGTCGGCGAAAACCGGTTCACCGCGGAGCGCATTCTGGTGGCCACTGGTGGTTGGCCATATGTGCCGGAATTTCCCGGCAGTGAATATGTCATTACCTCTAACGAAGTGTTTTCGTTGGAGGTATTTCCCCGTCGGGTGCTTGTGGTCGGCGGTGGTTATATTGCAGTGGAGTTCGCGGGTATCTTTGCCGGGTTGGGGGCAGAAACGCACCTGTCATACCGCAGAGATCTGTTTTTGCGAGGATTCGATAAGGATGTACGGACATTCGTCCGTGACGAGGTGGGAAAAAAGGGAGTCCACCTCCACTTCAGCCACCAGGTTAAGTCCATCGAAAAGCTCGAAGGGGGTGAGTTGCGGGTAACCGGGAGTGATGGTGATACTCTGGATGTGGATGCTGTGCTCTATGCGACAGGCCGTAAACCAAACACCCGTGGATTGGGTCTCGACAAGCTAGGTGTCGTCATTCACAAGGATGGCACCATCGGAGTGGATGATAATTTCCGCAGCAGTGTCACATCTATTTATGCGTTAGGGGATGTAACCGGTGGCCCGGAGCTTACGCCGGTTGCCCTGGCCGAGGCAATGGCGCTGGTGAAGCACTGGCGCACAGGAAAAACAGCGGAAATTGATTACAACAACATTCCCACGGCCGTGTTCTGTCAACCGAATATTGGCACCGTGGGACTGAGCGAGGAGGAGGCCCGCCAGGCGGGGGTATCTGTCGCAATTTATCAATCGACGTTCAGGGCTATGCGCCACTCGGTTAGTGGGCGTGATGAGCGGACTCTGATGAAACTCGTTGTCGACAAGGAGAGCGACAAAGTGGTTGGCGTGCATATGGTGGGGCCGGACGCGGGGGAAATCATCCAGGGAATGGCGGTGGCCATGAAGGCGGGTGCTACCAAGGCGATATTTGATCAGACTATCGGTATTCATCCGACAGCCGCCGAGGAATTCGTTACCATGCGTACCGCTGTATCGGAGTGAGTTGGCGCTGATCTCTGTGGTGCGGTGGATTGAATCGTCCGCGCGCTCAGTATTAAAAAGGGGTGCCGAAGATTGCTTCGGCACCCCTTTTTCATGTCGTTTGCTCCTTGCCCAAGCGGGCCAGTGAGTCGATATTAGGCACTTCAATCTTCCTGCCAGACTGGACCATCATAGGCGCAACAATTTAGGGCAGCATGCGCGAAGTGCCATCTGGTAAATTCTGGGGTCCCCCTGAGATTCGGGTTTCGTAAATTACGGGATCACTCCGCGGCGATGTCTGTATCAGACACAGGCAGCTGGTGACGGCGGGTTTTGCGGCGGTCTCCGCGTTCCTTCAGGCAGCGCTCGGCGGAATCAAAGGCACCGTTGACTGCGCGGTGAATGGAGTCGCTTTCATTGGTGATGGTGACCGGGTTACCGCTCAGAGCAAGCTCAACGGAAGCGCGGTATTGCTTGCCTTTGTGTTTGTGATGATGGGGAGCTTCTAGGACCACACGACTACGTATGATGTCGCCACAATAACGTTCCAGCTTGTGCAACTTTTTGGATACGGTGTCTGCCAGGGCGGCGGACTTGTCGATATCGCGGAACACAATGTTATCGTAAGGCGCTGATTTCATGGGCACATACCTCCGGTTATAAAGGACCTATGCAGGCCGCTTGCGCGGTTTGCTGAAAGAAGGTAGGGCGCCCTGTAGGGAGTCTGAACAGTGTGAAAATCGGACGCCGGAGTTCGCAGTTCAGTCGTTGCCTGGTTGGCAATATCAAGGTGTTTTGCGCTCGGGCCGGTTTTCATACCGAATCAGGATTATCTCCCTGTAGGTCATAATGCGATTCTCAAAAAAAAAATCAAGCTCCTGAATCAAGAAAATGTCACAAATATTTGTTAGTCCGAGGGAACTTTTCCAGTCATCAAAAATGTTGCGTTTTTGCGGCACAAGTCACTGCATGTAAAGGAATCCTGTTGGCATGGTCATTGCTGCGTATAACCGTCTGGGGTACATTGTCGGGTCTCGCGAGAGGCACAATTGCACACTAGGCGTTCCGGGGGAGTTATCCGCTTCTCCAGGCGGATCCGGACGCTTCCCGCGAAATACGCAATTTCGCTTCGGCGTATCCTGAAGTAAAAATTCAAACAACGGACTTTTGACTATGGCGGTAAACCGTGGTTGCTCGCTGGTTTTTGCGAGTGTGGTGGGGGTATTGGGTTGGTGCGCGATGGTGCAAGGGGAATCCTCTCTGACTGTCGAGCAGAACAGACTTGCGCGAATGGAGCAGTCTCTGGAAAACCGGTTGGTGGAGCTGGAAGACGTCGAGAATGAAATGCTCGGCTACGAGTACAAGCTGAAGCGCGCACAGGAGTCTCTGAGCCAGGCCCGCACCCATTACGAGCAGAGCCTGAAAGAACTCAAGGCGGCGGAGCGCGAGCATAAGCAGGCGCCCAGCAGTGACACAGAGCGCGCGCTGAACAAAGCCCGTCATGCCTACTCCATGGCTGAACGGGGGGTGGACAGCCGCAATCGCCGGGTTGAGTTCATCCAGTCCACCTTTGGTGACCTCGAGGTGCGCCTGAAATCCTCCCAGGCGTCGGTGGCGGACAGCAAGGCGCGCCTGACCCAGCAACAGTCCCTCGTCGATAGATTGGTGCAGACCATGCTGGTGCAGGCGGAGAACCAGAGCAGGGCGAAGGGGGCTGCCGCGCAGGCTGCTCCGGTCGGTAAACCTGAAATGCCAGAGCCCGGTGTCGCGTCTCTGGTTCCGGCAGAGCCGAATATTGAACCCCCAGTGGCGGCCTCTTCTGAGGAGCCAGAGGTGCCGGCAGCGGAGGCGCGCGAGAGGGATCCGGAGTTGATCGCTTACGTGCGCGGTGAACAGGAGCGTCTCGATAAGCTGCTGAACGGGCTTGAGGACGACGAAGACAGCGATAAGCAGACGTTCCGGAACCTGTCCCTGCGACCATCTGGCGGTGAGGCGTTGGAGTTTGAATTCCTCGGGAGGAATCAGTATCGCCTGGTTGCGCCGGTGAGTGCGGGTCGCCAGACGTACAAGATCAATTCCTGGCGGTTCCGTCGCACCATCCCGGCTGAGGATGAAGGTGTGCGCTATGTCTTTATCTTCGATGCGCGACGTCTTTCGCGTCCGCGACTGGTAATGTACCCGGAGTATGTCCTGTCGCAACTGGACTGACTGGTCGCATTTCTCCCGGCGTATCTGGAAAGAAACAAAAGAGCCCGCAAGATGCGGGCTCTTTTGTTTTTTGAGTCCGCGCAGTCAGTCCAGTGGATGACCTTCGAGCGGGATGGACAATATTCGGTGGTACTGGCTGCCGCCCGGGGCGAGATGGCTTTGGTAGAGAGTAAGGTTGTCCAGCGTACAGGTAAACGCTGTGGCAATCGGGTGCGGGTGCGTAAACCCCTGCCTGCTTCTGGCCAGGGTGAAATGCGGACGGAAAGTTTTCCGCTCGGGTTGTTTGCCGATGTCGCGCATCAATGCGCAGCACTGTTGATGCAGTTTCGCCAGTAGCGGATTGGGTAAGAGTTCCGCCGCCAGCATTTTCGCGTGTACCTTGGGAAAAGGGTGGGTACTCACAATCTCTCCATGACAGAAAGGGAGTGTTGCGGCAATTTTCCTTAGGCCATCTTCAATGGCCTCCAGATGAATCGCGTCCGTTTCACCCAGGAAGGCTAGGGTGAGATGGCGGTTGGGCTGAGTGATCCAGCGGCAATCTCGCGGCAGGCCAAGGCGCTCGAGATGTTGGCATGTGATATCGAGAAAGTGCTGCGTTGCACGATCTGGCGCTACACCGATAAACAGTCTCAAATGTTGCTCTTTCCTGTGGCAGAGTGCATTGGCGGGGGATGTCGATGTGTTTTTTTGCATTTCGTACGTTTGTCCCCTTGAAGCCGTGGTGGAAGACCATATATCTGAAAGCAAGGGTGGCAGGCTCGACAGAGGTGCCTCCCGGGCCCGCAACCTGTCGAATACGTTTCGACATTGCTGAAGGTTGCGGAAATGGCCGCCTGGTACCCATGGTGCGGGCGCTTTCTCTGGAGTTCGCCGCGCTGTTCGCGTTGTGCAGCTCTGAATATTGCTCTGAATTGAGGATATGACAATGCGTAATTTAGATCTTTCCCCTCTGTATCGTTCTGCTATCGGTTTCGATCGCCTGGCTTCATTGCTGGATTCGATGTCGGCCACGGAGCAGAATCAACCGGCTTACCCCCCATACAATATTGAATTGACTGGGGAGAATGCCTATCGAATTTCCATGGCGGTTGCGGGCTTTGATCAGTCCGAGCTGGATATCCAGATGGAGCAGAATCGCCTGACGGTAAGCGGCAAAAAAGCCACTGAAGAGTCCGGTCGCAACTTTCTGCACCGAGGAATTGCAGCGCGCAACTTCGAGCGCCGCTTTCAGCTTGCTGACCATGTACGGGTGACTGGCGCGCAGCTGGCGAACGGACTGTTGCATGTAGATCTGGTGCGGGAAATTCCCGAGGCAATGAAGCCACGCAAGATCGAAATTTCCAGCGGAAATCTACTGCAATCGGAAAAGGCCGCGAACGTGGACGTTTCCGAGCCATCTGTTTCGAGTGACTCACAGGATGAGCAAGCTGCCTGACAGTGATTAATGCCCTTAGCGGTGGCGGCGGGCCAGAGCCCGCCCCATCCTGTCCGCTGTGCCGTCAACCGGCGGCACACCTTTATCATCGCGACAAGTTCCGTGAATATAACCGGTGTGTTGAATGCGCACTGGTTTTCGTTCCGTCACAATATCACCTGTCCAGCGACGCGGAAAAAGCCTACTACGATCTTCACGAAAACGACCTGCATGATGAAGGTTACGAGCGCTTTTTGAGTCGCTGCGCGAAACCTTTGCTGGAGCGGTTGCCCAATACCGCCAGTGGTCTGGATTTCGGTTGCGGCCCGGCGCCACTGCTCGCGCATCTGTTGGGGCGGGCGGGGCACCGGATGGCCACCTATGACCTGTACTACCAGCCGGACTCATCAGTGCTGCACCAGTCATTCGATTTTATTGTCAGCACGGAAGTGGTGGAGCACCTGGCAGATCCCCGGCAGGTGTTGCTGGATTTGTGGCTGAGTATTAGGCCTGGCGGGCTGTTGGCGCTGATGACCAAGCTGGTCGTTGATCGAGAGCGGTTTGCCAGCTGGCATTATATTCGCGACCCCACCCATATTGTGTTTTTCAGCAAGGAAACCTTTAGCTGGCTGGCGCAGTATTTAAACGCTGAGCTGGAGATCTGCGGGTCAGATGTGATTTTCCTGAAAAAGCCTTAATTGTCGGAGCTGGGGTGCAGGTCAGGTATTCACCCGGAACAGTTTCGCGCGCACTGTGGTGCGGTATTCACTCGGCGTCGTGGAAAGAAATTTTTTGAACAGGGCGGTGAAATGGCCCATATCCTGATACCCGACTTTTTCCGCAATTTCATTGACGGACAGATTGGTGGACTGGAGAAGTTCCCGTGCCATGTCCACTCGCACGTTCTGCAAATACTGTAGCGGTGTTTGCCCAGTCGCGAGTTTAAAACGACGGTTGAATGACCTCACGCTCATGTCGAAGGTTTTTGCTACTTCACTCAATTTAACGTCTTCGCTGCAATGCTGTTTCAGCCAGGTCTGTGCCTGCACGATATCTTCATCGGGGTGCAGGTGCACCGCACCTTCCGAGTAGGCGATTTCCTCGAACGGGCGACGGATCTCGTGGGAGAAGTTGCGCTCGACGTGGCTGGCAATGGCGGGCCCATAGAGTTGGCGGATCAGATGCACAGTCACATCGGCCAGTGCGTTGACACTGGCGGCGCAGAAGAGTTTGTCCGCCTGGGTGATGAAGTATTGTCGCTTGAGTTTTACTTCGGGGTAGCTCGCCGCGAACTGTTCGAAGTAATGCCAGTGGGTCGTCGCGGGTTTGCCATCGAGTAACCCGGCTTCGGCAAGAAAGCACACGCCCGTACCCACGGCACTGATTGCGGCGCCGCGTTCGGCCTGCTGTTGCAACCAGGCGATAAGTGGCCCGCTGCGGCGAAGCGCTGGTCGCGGATTTCGCCACAGTGCTGGCAGATAAACGATATCGCTATCCGGGGCGTCGGTGAGTGGGATATCCGGCGCCAACTGAAACCCGGAGCTGGTTTTGACCGGTTTGCCATCGATACTTGCTGTGATCAGTTTCAGGGAATTCTTTTCACCTTCAACTCGCGCGCGACTGTCGGCGCCTCGCAACATCTCCAGAGGCAGCATGGTACCGGTGGAGAGCATCTGGTCGACAAGTATGAAGGTAACGATGGGCATGGGTAACTCTCTACAGCGGGATCATCCGCGGTGCGGTTTCGCGACTGGTATTCGGCGTTTCGTGACGTCCGTGGCTGGTTGGCCAGATGCTCAAAATTGCTGGCCAGTATGCCCATAACGAGGCCGAATCGCCAGCCCCTAAACTGATCCACCATCGAATCTGCTGGGGCAGTTTCGACCCATTTGTTCGATTCAGGCAGGAGGTCAGGATGCAGCGCCTACCCGTAATTACCGCCTTCGGGGGTTTTAACCCCGCTGGTCGCAGTTCGTTCCACCGTGGCTACAAGCGTATGGTGCTGGACCGTCTCGGGGCAGCGGAACGTACGGATATCCTGTCTGATCTCGCCGCGCTCATGGGGCTGCGTACAGGAGACGCCGCCGGCGGTCCACTCGACGCGACGCTGGAGCAGGCGGTGCTTCAGGGAACCCTGGTGCGCGAGCTGGAGTCGCGCTTTTACGATTATCGCCACTGTCATTTTCACCAGCCGGCGGAGTTGCGCAGCGATGGCGGCTTTACTTTTGAGATGTCTGCGCGCCAATTGCCATCACCCCTGCCGGAAGGCTGGCGTGTTGAACCGCTCGACAACGGCAGGGTGCGGATTCGCGCGGCGGAACTTTCCGTCATGCTCGATAGCTACCGCGAAATCGCGGTCGCGTCTGCCGGCCAGTTGCCCACCGGATTTGAGCCGGGAGATCAGTACAATTCCCGTTTCCATCCGCGCGGTCTGCAGCTTGCTATTCTCGGTGCCTCCGATGCGGTCCGGGCGCTGGGTATCGACTGGGATCTGG
>NZ_PREV01000026.1:2167500-2270000 GCF_002959965.1 Microbulbifer pacificus | reverse complement strand
CGAGCTCGTCGATGGCATCCACGCTGAGGAAAGTGAAGTAGCGCAGAAATTTGTATACATCCGCGTCAGCCGTATTCAACCAGAACTGATAGAAGGCATAAGGGGAAGTGCGCTCAGGATCGAGCCAGACAGTGCCACTTTCGGTCTTGCCGAATTTAGTGCCGTCCGATTTGGTCACAAGAGGCAGGGTAAGACCGAACACCTTGCCGCGATGCTGCCGACGCGTCAGGTCCACGCCGCCGGTAATATTGCCCCATTGGTCCGACCCACCGATCTGAAGCGTACAGTTATGGCGCTTATAGAGTTCGGAAAAATCCATCGACTGCAGCAGGATATAGGCAAACTCGGTGAAGGAGATTCCCTCTCCTTCACGCTGAATCCGCTGCTTGACGGACTCTTTGTTCACCATATTGTTGACCGAGAAGTGTTTGCCAACATCCCGCAGGAAGTCGAGCACATTCAGGTCCTTGGTCCAATCCAGGTTATTGGCTACTACGGCGCTGTTTTCGCCACTGTCAAAATCGACAAACGCACTGACCTGACACTTGATTTTCTCTACCCAGCCAGCCACCACTTCCGGGGTATTGAGTGAACGCTCCTGCGCTTTGAAGGAAGGGTCGCCAATAAGGCCGGTTGCCCCGCCAACCAGTGCGATTGGCTTGTGACCTGCCGCCTGAAACCTCTTCAGCGTCAGCAGGGGGACTAGACTCCCTATGTGAAGGGAATCCGCAGTGGGATCAAAGCCGCAATAGAGTGTGCGACTCGCTTCTGCCAAGTGCTGTTCCAGTTCGCCGTCACCGGTGGCCTGATTAACCAGTCCGCGGCGCGTGAGATCTTCCAGCAGTGTCGCATCCACTCCGGCCATTGTATCCCCTTACGGTAAGTTCATTTGTGCTCAACAGCCTCGGCATCTGGTTCCGACGGCGAAAAATTGGGCTGCAAATGTACCGAATCCAGCAGCAAATACAAGCGCGGCCAGGCGCTGGCGAACGATCTCCAGCTCCCGGAGATGTTGGCAAAAAACACCGGCGAGACAGAGGAACCGAATCATGGACAGACAGGTCAATTACCCCGTGAACCACGGCGGGAATTTTGTTATAAAGCCCCCTTTGTGTTCGTTTTTTAGGCATGAATGCCGGAGCCACATAACAATGAACGTCAGCACCACCGTATAAAGCCATGCAAAATCACCGCAAAAATCCACGCCTGCTGGGCGCCCTGGGCAAATACTTCCCGAGAACCCACGCACTGGTGGCCGGTGCCGCAAGCTTCGCGCTGGCGCTGACCCTCTTCGTATCCCCACCCGACGTGGAAGCCAAGCGCACCGCGCTGGAAGTGTCCCTGAGCCTGCCAGAAGAGACGGCGGAAGCGCCCGCACCGACAGCGCCGCAAGACAGTGCGCCGCAGAGCGTGATGGAAGGGCTGCGTATCGTGCAGGAAACCGTGCGCAATGGAGACACCCTGTCCGACCTGTTCCAGCGCGCCGGCCTCAGCAACGCGGAGATGTACCAACTGCTCTCCAGCGGCAAGGAGGCCAAGCAGCTCGCCAAACTGGTGCCGGGTGAAAACCTGACCTTCCAGATCGACGACAAGGGCAGCCTGCAGAGTCTTGAGCTACACCGCGACCGCCTGAGCAAGGTGGAATTCAGCCGCGACAGCTCCGACGAATACAAATACGCCCTGCATCAGCGCGAAGCGGAACGCTATACCGCTTTCCGGCAGGGTGAAATCGAAAGCTCCCTGTTTGTCGACGGCAGCAAGGCGGGACTCAGCAACAACCTGATTATGGAAATGGCCGATATCTTCGGCTCGGATATCGATTTCGCACTGGACATCCGCAAGGGCGACAGCTTCAGCGTCGTATTTGACGAGGAATTCCTGGACGGAGAAAAGATCGGCAACGGTGCCATTCAGGCCGTGACGTTTACCAATCAGGGGAAGACCTTCAGCGCGGTGCGCTACACCGACGCCAATGGCGATACCAACTACTATACGCCGGAAGGCAGGAGCATGCGCAAGGCCTTCATCCGCACACCTGTGGATATCGGCCGAATCAGCTCGCATTTCAATCCGCGCCGCCTGCACCCCATATTCAAAACCCACCGCCCACACAACGGCACTGACTATGCGGCCCCCACCGGAACCCCGGTCTACGCTGCGGGTGACGGAAAGGTCATCAAGTCCGGCTACAGCAAAGCCAACGGCAACTATGTCTTCGTTCAACATGGCGAGCGCTATGTTACCCGCTACCTGCACCTCCACAAGCGCAGCGTAAAACAGGGGCAGCGGGTGAAACAGCGTCAGGTCATCGGCACCGTAGGTTCCACGGGCTACGCCACCGGCCCTCACCTGCACTATGAATTTCTGGTAGACGGCCACCACCGCAACCCGGCCACCATTGTGCGTCAGTTGCCGAAGGCTAAGGCGATCGCCTCGTCGGAAATGGCCCGTTTCCAGGCCCAGACCCAGCCGCTGATGGCGCAGCTCGAGCGCTATGAGCAGCCGGCTCTGGCCAAAAACGAAGACGGCAAAAGCAAAGACACAAAGGACTCCGTAAACTGAATGGCGGATCTCTATATCGGTCTGATGTCCGGCACCAGCATCGACTCCATAGATGCGGTGCTGGTGGAGTTCTCCGGCACGGATGGCAGCCTGCGGTGCCAGACCCGGGCCGCGCTCGGACACCCCATCACTGCGGAAATGCGCGAAGCGATACTCGCTCTTTGCGCGCCCGGTCCATCAGAACTGGACAGGGCAGGCCAGCTGGACCGCCAGCTCGGGCAGGAGTTTGCCACCGCGGCGCTCGCTGTACTGCAGGAGGCGGGGGTTGACCCCAGCGCAGTCACTGCCATCGGCAGCCATGGGCAAACCGTGCGCCACCGCCCCCCGGGTAGCGTTTCCATTCCCTTCTCGCTCCAGCTAGGTGACCCCAACACCATTGCCGCACTGACCGGCATCACAACGGTGGCCGACTTCCGCCGCCGGGATATGGCTCTGGGAGGTCAGGGGGCCCCGCTGATGCCCGCGTTCCACAACGCCGTATTCCGCACTGACCGCGACCGCGCAGTGGTGAACATCGGCGGCATGGCCAACATTACCGAGCTGGCTGCAGGTGGAGGCGTGCGCGGCTACGATACCGGCCCTGGCAATGCCCTGCTGGATTACTGGATCAAACTGCACCGGGGGGCGCCCTATGACGCTGACGGTGCATGGGCCGCAAGTGGCAGCGTACATCCTGAATTACTCAGCCGCCTGATGGCTGACCCGTTCTTTACCGCACCAGCCCCCAAAAGCACCGGTCGCGAAGCATTCAACCCGAGCTGGCTGGAGCTGGCCTGCGCGGGCATGGAGCTGGCGCCGGCGGATGTCCAGGCCACCCTGGCGGAAGTCACTGCGGCGTCTGTTGCTGAGGGTGTGCGCGAATTTGCCAAAGGAGGGGAATTACTGGTATGTGGTGGAGGCGCCCGCAACCAGGATCTGATGGAGCGACTGCGCCGTCGACTGCCGACCTGGTCAGTGGCGGCTACGGATCAATATGGCATCGACGCGGACTGGGTAGAAGGTGCGGGTTTTGCCTGGCTGGCGCGCCAGACCATGCGGGGTCTCAATGGTAACTGCCCGGCTGTCACCGGTGCCGAAAGGGAGACGATTCTGGGAGGAATATTCCCCGCCTGATTGCAATTACTCAGGAACAGAGGGAAGAGAAGCGCCCGGAAGAACACTTTCCAGGCGTACTTGATCTGGCAGACCTGATTTCAGATGGAGAAGGACGAACCACAGCCGCAGGTCGAAGAAGCGTTTGGGTTCTGCACCACAAAGCGAGAGCCGGACAGCCCCTCTTCATAGTCCACACTGGCCCCGACCAGATACGGATAACTCATGGCATCAACCAGCACCTGGATGCCATCTTTCTCGATCACGGCATCATCTTCCGCGACCAGCTCGTCAAAGGTAAAGCCATACTGGAAACCGGAACAGCCGCCACCGGTCACAAAAACCCGCAGCTTCAGATCTGGATTGCCTTCCTCTTCCAGCAATCCCTTGACCTTGGCCACAGCCTTTTCGGTCACCTGGACCGGGTCGGGAGAAAAGGAAACCGCTTCAGACATAGGTAACTCTCGAGAAAGGTTCACAACCCCTGATGGGGCTGCCCACCGCGGAACGGGGTGGCGCGGGCGCATTATGGGTAAAACCCAGCAAACGGGTCAAGTATTGCCAATTTCGCCGGGTTTCACCAATGGCCGCAAATTACTCCGCTTCGACACTCGCTTCGGTGGTGTAACCCAGCATACGCGGCTCGCTCGCCGTGTCGATTTCCACATTGGAAACCAGAGAGCCATTGACCTGGGCCCCCTTTACCATCTCGATCAGCTTGTAGTGCACATTGCCTTCAACGATGGCTTTGGAAGCCAGTTCCAGGTGACCACTGGCATGCACATCGCCTTTCACATTGCCGTTGACCACCACATTGGGAACACGGATTTCACCCTCGATGACTCCCCCGTCAACGATCTGCAGGCGGGCTTCGCTATCGCTGTGAGCGCTGATATTGCCGTTGACCCGGCCTTCAATTACCAGGTTGCCTCGGAAATGCAGGTCGCCGGTCACTTCGGTGTGACGGGCAATCAGAGTCGTATTGTTGCCACCGGAGTTCGCCATAGTTTTCTCTTTCTTTTTCAACATGATTCAACCAAAACCTCATGAATGGAGCGGAGCCTGGTAACTCCAGTGATGCGCTGCCGCGCCGTCAGCTTCAGCAGTTCAGCTCTGCTGCACCAGCCAGCCATAGCGCTGGTCAATATTGAAACCATTGCGCTTACTGGATTTGAGCGACAGTTCCACACCTTCCGGCACAAAACCTTCCGGCAACTGCAGCTCTCCCTCGATATTCTGGAAATACTTGAAACGGAGCGGAATGGACTCGCTTTCCACCTGTGGCGACAGGTCCGCCAGTGCATAGCGACGCGCCTCGCCATCCACCTGGCCGACAATGGTGAACTGCACTGCGCCGGTTACCATCTGGTGGCTGGCGGCAGATTGCTGCACCAGCAGTTTGTACTGATAACGACGGTCACCCGCCTCGGAAATGCTGAAGCGTCCGATGGAGACACCATCACTGCCCTCGGAGGGCGCCATGATGCCGCGATAAAAGGAGATCTCCTGGCGCAGCTCGGCAATCTGGTTGTCCTTGGCCACCAGTTCCGCGCGCACTGACTCGCTGGCCTGCTCGCCGATGGTGACCGATTGTTCCGCAGTGGCCGCACGCACCCGCAGGGCTTCGATTTCCGCACGCAGGCGCTCCACCTCCTCCAGGGACCGGGCATGGGCGCGGCTCTTCTCGTCCAGGTTCTTGCTCAGCTGGTACTGACCCGCAAAAAAGGCACCAGCACTGGTAGAGAGCACCAGCAGGGTCACTCCCAGTACAGAAAAAACGCCGTGCAGGATGGGCCTGTGGGGCACCACCTTCATACGGTACTGTTTGCTGCCTTTAACTTTACGCGCCATGGGTCTGGATAATATCGCCTGCGTGTCGAGTGATTTGTTGTCGTGTAATTGCCCCGATTCTAAGGCAGCAATGCCGGGCTCTCTAGCCCCTGGTTCTCATTTAAACCAAACATGATATTCATGTTCTGGACGGCCTGCGCGGAAGCCCCCTTGGCCAGGTTGTCGATGACCGACAATACCACCACCGTGTCCCGCCCCTGGGGCCTCAACACTGCCAGCCGGCACATGTTGGTACCGCGTACGCTGCGGGTCTGCGGATGACTGCCCGCCGGCATCACATCCACAAAAGGCTCCGCCTGGTAGCGCTGCTCGAACAGCTGCTGCAGAGACTCCTGCGTGGATTCCGCCGCCCTTGGATTTTTCAGTGTCGCGTACAGGGTGGCGTGAATCCCGCGCACCATCGGCAACAGGTGCGGCACGAAGGTCAGCTCCACCGGACCACCGGCAGCGCGGCTCAGGCCCTGCTCAATTTCCGGCAGATGGCGGTGCCCGGAGGCTCCGTAGGCACGAAAATTGTCGTTATTCTCGGCAAACAGCAGGTCCGTTTTGCCCTGGCGCCCGGCGCCACTGGCACCGCTGGCCGCGTTCGCAATCAGGCCAGTGGGCGCTACCAGCCCCGCCTCCAGCAGTGGCAGGAAGCCGAGCTGGATGGAGGTGGGATAGCAACCCGGGCACGCGATCAGCTGCGCGCTGGCAATCCGTGTGCGGTTCACTTCCGGCAGACCGTACACTGCCTGTGCGGCGAGTTCCGGGCAGGCATGCTGTTGACCGTACCATGTTTCCCATACGGGAATGTCCTGCAGGCGGAAGTCCGCCGACAAATCGATAACCCGTACACCCCGCGCCACCAGCTCCGGCACCTGGGCCTGAGCGACACCGTGGGGTGTGGCGAAAAACACCACATCGCATTGAGCCAGCTCATCGAGCTCCGGCGCGGTGAACCTCAGATCGTAGTGACCGCGCAGACTGGGAAAGAGTTCCGCCACCGGCGTCCCGGCTTCCGCACGGGAGGTAATCGCGGTGACCTCCACCCCGGAATGGCCGGACAACAGACGCAACAATTCCACGCCGGTATAACCTGTTCCACCTACGATTGCCGCTTTGATGACGCTCACTTCTGCTCCTCGCTGATCACTGTCCCTGAGAGGTCGACACCGACGCCTGCTGGCGGGCGGTTACCCCTGTATACTGAGCCGTGCACTTTACCATATGCCAACCACTTGGTTGCCAATCACAACAAAGGACTCGCCGTGCGGCGCCGCAAGCAACCAGACTCTTCCCTACGGTTCAACACACCGCAATCACGCCGGCACCGCCGGCTGCTTGAGCGACTTCAGCTACAGCTGTCGTCGCAACAGGCGCTCTCCCTGCTGGTGCTGCTGGCTCTGGTCATCGGCATCTGCGCTGGGCTGGTCGTCATTGCGTTTCGCCAGTTAAGCGAAGGGCCGGCAATCTTCTACCTGCCGAGACTGGACGATTTTGAATCCCTGCCGGACGGATGGCGCTTCGGCCTGCCCGTGGCCGGCGCTCTCCTGCTGGGGCTGATATTCCACTGGGTGGCACCGTCCGGACGCCCCACTGGCGTCGTGCACGTGCTGGATCGTTTGCACAATCACCAGGGAAAGATGCCGATAAAAAACGCTGCGCTGCAGTTTTTTGCCGGTTCACTGGCGCTGTTAAGCGGCCAGTCCATCGGCCGCGAGGGGCCTTCGGTGCATCTCGGGGCCGCCACCGGCAGCTGGGTGGCCCATCGTCTGCGCCTGCCAAACAATTCCGTTCGCACCCTGCTCGCCTGTGGCGTGGCCGCGGCTATAGCCGCGTCTTTCAATACACCGCTTGCCGGCGTGATCTTCGCCATGGAAGTGGTGATGCTGGAGTACACGATCGCCGGCTTCCTGCCGGTAATGATCGCCGCTGTCAGCGGCAGTGCCGCCACTCGCCTGGCCTTCGGTCATCAAGCGGCGTTCAGTGTGCCCGCCTCGCAGCTGGAATCCCTTGCCGAACTGCCCATTCTGTTTGTCTGCGCCCTGGTCATCGGTGCACTGGCGGCGCTGTTCATCATCAGTCAGCGCTATCTGGTGCCACTGCAGCAAAAGCACTCACCGCTGCTGCGCTTTTTACTGGCGGGAACTACCACTGGGTTTCTCGCCCTGTGGATACCGGAAATCCTCGGTACGGGCTACGACACCATGGAGCTGGCCATGCTCGGCCAACTGGGTATTGCCGCGCTGGCCGCCATTGTGCTGGCGAAACTCATCGCCACCGCGCTCGCCACAGGCCTCGGGATCCCCGGTGGCGTAATCGGCCCCAGCCTCATTCTCGGTGCCTGTATCGGCGGCGCTGCAGGGCACCTGGCCAATCACTGGCTGGGTGCCGCTACCGCCAGTCCCGGCCTGTACGCCATGGTGGGTATGGCGGCGATGATGGCCGCCCTGCTGAATGCACCGCTCGCCGCCTTGCTGGCGATTCTCGAACTTACCTACAACCCCAATGTCCTGTTCCCGGGCATGATGACCATCGTCGTGGCATGCCTGGTGAGTCGACAGATGTTCAACACCGAGGGCATTTACCAGGAGTCCCTGCGGGCTCTGGGAAAAAGCGGCACCCCCAGCTGGCGCGCGCAAATGCTGAGCCGGGTCGGGGTCGCCAGCGTTATGGAGCGCGCGGTAACCGTTACACCGCAACTGCTGGACCGCACCCAGGCGGAGAGACTTATCGAGCAACAACCCGCCTGGCTCCTGGTGGGCGGGGATGAGACGCCACAGGCGCTGCGCACCGCGGATCTGGCGAACTTTCTGCAGAGACCGAAAAAAGACAACGACACCGACGAGCAGGGAGACTACCGCGAAGACAAAATCGACCTGCTGCGCCTGCCCGGGGAACGCCTGCAACTGGCGCCGCTCAGCTGGCGAGCGACCCTGCTTGAGGCCCAGCAGCAACTGGAAAGGCGCGGTGCGGGCGCCCTGTTTATCGGCCGGGACTACGACCAGGGCAGCCTGGGTGTACTGGACAGCGAGGTGGCGGGTATCATCCTGCCACAACATATCGAACATTATTACCGCCAGTAACTCGCCCCGGGCAACGCTGGCATAAAGACCATATACAAATTAAAACCCGGTTCCACTACCGGCTAAGGAGCCTCCATGCTTTGGGTGAAAGCTTTCCACATTGTGTCCATGGTCTGCTGGTTTGCGGCGCTGTTCTATCTGCCGCGACTGTTCGTCTACCATGTGGACTCCACCGACGCGCTGAGCAGGGACCGCTTCTCCATCATGGAGCGACGCCTGTACCGCGGCATCGCCACGCCGTCCATGATCGCCACCATCGTCTTTGGCGGCTGGTTGATCAGCTTCAATCCCGACTACTACAAGTCCGCCGGCTGGCTGCACGCCAAGCTCACCATCGTGGTTCTGCTGATCGGTTACCACCATATCTGTGGCAGCTACGTGAAGAAATTTGCCGCGGGCAGCGTCACCAAGAGCGGGCGTTTTTTCCGGATATTCAATGAGCTGCCGGTACTGGCGTTGGTCGCCATCGTCATCCTGGCAGTAGTCCGTCCGTTCTGATGGGCACCTGCTGATGCCCCCTATGGAGATCAGGGCACGGCAGTCCACGCTCCGGCAGCGCCAGTTAAGGGAAGGGCGCTAGACTTACAACACTTGCCGCAAGCCTGAAGCACCATGGATACACGCCAGCCCATCGTCCTCACCGTCACCCACCACGATCCCAGCGGCAGCGCCGGTATCGCCGCGGACACCGAGACCGCCGCCAGCCTCGGCTGCCACTGCGCATCCGTGGTCACCGCCATTACCGTCGGCGACACCCGCGAGCTGGCGGGTGTGGCGCCGGTCGACGAGAGCCTGCTGGTAGAGCAGGCACGCGCGGTGCTCGAAGACATGCCGGTAGCAGCCATCAAGGTCGGTTACCTCGGATCGGTGGAAAACGTACACGCATTGCACAGCGTGCTGCGCGACTATCCCGATATTCCGATTGTCATCGACCCCGATGCCACCCTCGCCAACAAGGAAAGCCTGCTGGCGCCACCGCTGTGGAAAGCCATGTGCGACCTGCTGCTGCCCCTCGCCACCCTGGTGGCGCCGAACCGCCGGGAAGCCCGCGCCATGGCAGGCGAAGCGGATGTGCACGATGCCCAGGCCCAGGAATTGCTGGAAAGCGGTTGTCACTACCTGCTGCTCACCGGCGTCCCGGCTTGCGATCAACTCCTGGAAAACCGCCTTTACGATGTGCGCGGGCTGGTACGGGAGTTCCGCTGGCAGCGTCTGCCACCGGCGGCCTACGGCGTATGCGGCACACTCACCACGGCCATCGCCTGCCATATCGCCCACGGGCTCAATATCCTGGAAGCGGTGAACCGCAGCCAGCAGTTCACCTGGAGCGCCATCGCCGACAGCCGCCGCCTGGGAATGGGCCGCCCGGTACCCAACCGGTTGTTCTGGACCTGCAAAAACTGAAAGCCTGATCGCCACACCAATAGCGATGAGACTGCCGTCGGGCCGCCGTGTTTGCGAGCACCGGCGGCGGCGCGGATAATACGCGCACTTTCCACTGCGGAATTCCCCCTCACTCTCACCAATTCCCAATCGGTTTCCGAATCCTTATGAGCAAATCCGAATCCCTCTTTGCCGAAGCCCAGAAATTCATCCCCGGCGGCGTCAACTCGCCGGTGCGCGCCTTCCGCGCGGTGGGCGGCACCCCGATTTTCATCGAGCGCGCCGAGGGCGCCTACCTGTATGACGCCGACGAAAAGCAGTACATCGACTATGTGCAGTCCTGGGGCCCCATGGTGCTTGGCCACGCCCATCCGGACGTAATCGAGGCGGTGGTGGAGCAGGCGCAATCCGGTCTCAGCTTCGGTGCACCGACGGAGCTTGAAACCGAGCTGGCGGAGGAACTCTGCCGCCTGTGGCCAAATATGGAGCTGGTGCGCTTCGTCAACTCTGGCACCGAGGCCACCATGAGCGCCATCCGCCTGGCCCGCGGCCACACTGGCCGCGACAAGATCGTCAAATTCGAAGGCTGCTACCACGGCCACTCCGACTCCCTGCTGGTCAAAGCCGGTTCCGGCGCACTCACCATGGGTGTGCCCTCCTCCCCCGGCGTGCCGGCGGCGCTGGCGGACCACACCATCACCCTCACCTACAACGATATCGAGGGCGTGAAGAAATGCTTCGCCGAGATCGGCGACCAGATTGCCTGCATCATCGTCGAGCCGGTAGCGGGCAATATGAACTGCATCCCGCCGGTGCCGGGCTTCCTCGAAGCCCTGCGCGAAGTGTGCGACCAGTCAGGCGCAGTATTGATTCTGGATGAGGTCATGACCGGTTTCCGTGTCAGCCTCACCGGCGCCCAGGGTTACTACGGCATCGAGGCGGACATCACCACCCTCGGCAAGGTCATCGGCGGCGGCATGCCGGTAGGCGCCTTCGGCGGCAAACGCGAGATCATGGAAAAGATCGCACCGCTCGGTCCGGTGTATCAGGCTGGAACCCTGTCCGGTAACCCGATGGCCATGGTGGCGGGCCTGGAAACCCTGCAGCTGATCCAGGAGCCGGGCCTGTACGACGAACTTACCGCCAAGACCGATCGCCTTGTAGATGGCGTGCTCGCCGCTGCCAGGGAAGCCGGGATTCCACTGACCGCCAACAAGGTGGGCAGCATGTTCGGTTTCTTCTTTACCGATGCGGAGCAGGTCACCAATTACCAGCAGGTAATGGCCTGTGACACAGAGCGCTTCAACCGCTTCTTCCACGGCATGCTTGAGGAAGGTGTCTATCTGGCGCCAGCCTCCTACGAAGCAGGCTTCATGTCCGCCGCCCACAGCGATGAAGACATCGACAACACCATCGCTGCGGCGCGTCGGGTATTTGCCAGGCTCTCCTGATTGCACGACGGATTTGCCTTCCTGAGCCATCCAACCATAGAATGTATACATTTTTAACAAGGTATACATTTTATGGAGCAGCTAGCCCAGCGCTCCCTCAGAGCCGACACCACCCTGTCCGCCATCAGCGCCGGATTTGCCGCCGTGTTGGTGGGCTTTACCAGCTCCGTAGCGATCGTGCTGCAGGCCGCGGCGGCGGCTGGCGCCAGCGAGGCACAGATGGTCTCCTGGATCGGCGCCCTCGGCCTCGGCATGGGTCTCACCTGTATCGGCTTTTCCTGGTACTACCGAGCGCCGGTCGTCAGTGCCTGGTCCACCCCCGGTGCGGCGCTGCTGATTACCAGCCTGAATGGGGTTTCGTTGTCGGAGGCGGTGGGCGCCTTCCTGTTCAGTGCGCTGCTGACTCTGCTCCTCGGGCTTTCCGGCGCCTTCGAACGCGTTGCGGCGCGGGTGCCGCTGCCCATTGCCAGCGCCATGCTGGCGGGCATTCTGTTGCAGTTCGGGCTGTCGGTTTTTACTTCACTGCAGGCGAATCCGCTGTTGGTGGGTGCGATGCTGGCAACCTATCTCGTCGGGCGTAAATGGTTGCCCCGCTACGGTATTCTGCTGGTACTGGCCGCGGGATTTACAACCAGCTGGTTGATGGGTGACATTCACGCGGAACAACTGGAGTGGTCACTGGGACGGCTGACTTGGGTTTCCCCGGAGTTTGATCTGTCGGTGCTGCTGGGTGTGGGACTGCCGCTGTTTATCGTCACCATGACGTCACAGAATCTTCCCGGTGTCGCCATCCTGCGCGCCAGTGGCTATGCCCGCGTACCGGTTTCGCCGCTGATCGGCGGCACCGGCCTGATGTCTCTGGTGCTGGCCCCTTTCGGTGGCTTTGCACTCAATCTCGCCGCGATATCCGCGGCCATCTGCACCGGCCCGGAGGCACATCCGGATCCAGCGCGTCGCTATACCGCAGGAATCTCCGCCGGCGTGTTCTATATACTCGCGGGGCTGTTCGGCGCCAGTGTCGTGGCACTGTTCGCCGCACTGCCCCAGGCGATGATTGCCGGTGTGGCCGGACTCGCCCTGATCGGCGTCATCGGCTCGAGCCTGGCGGGCGCCACTGCCGACCCCGACCGCCGTGAGGCGGCATTGATCACCCTGTTGATTACCGCATCCGGGGTAAGCTTCTACGGCATCGGCGCGGCATTCTGGGGGCTGCTCGGCGGTCTTGCCTGCCACTGGCTGTTCGGGAGGCGCTGATGGACGTGTACCGACAGCTGAAAGCGGACCTGCAACGCGGGCACTTTGCCCCGGGCACGCCGCTGAAACAGAGTGAAATTGCTCAGCACTATGGTGTAAGCCGCATCCCGGTAAGGGACGCGCTGGCGCGCCTGAAAAGTGAGGGCTGGCTAACCGGCCACGGCAAGCGCGGCGTGGCGGTGCCGCTGTTCGATCCGCAGGAAGCGGAAGATCTATACCTGATGCGCATGCGCCTGGAGCCTCTGCTGCTGAAGCTCGCGGCACCCAACCTCAATGGCGAGCAACTCGGGCGCGCGCGGGATATCCTCGACGAACTGGAGGGGCCGTCGGCACTGGATGCGGCGGAAATCGGCCGCCTCAACTGGCTGTTCCACACCTGTCTCTACCGCGCCGCCGCCCGTCCTACCCTGTTCAATACCGTGGAACAACTACAGCGCCAGTGCGAACGCTATATCGGCTACCAGAACCGTCATCTGGACTACCAGACCACCAGCCAGCGGGAGCATTACCAGCTTCTGGAATTGCTGCAGCAGAGGGAATCTGAGAAAGCCTGCGCGCTGCTGGAACACCACATCGCCGCCGCCGGGCGTGTGCTGGTAGCCCATTTTCGGAGCATACGGGACTGAAGCCGCACCCGCAGGGTTTGCTATCATGCCCGCCATCCGAGCTGCGGCGAAACGCGTATTGCGCCGCACCCATCCATTCCCCGGAATGCCCATAAGGAGTGCCCACAATATGAGTTTCAGCCCCAACCGCGGCCCCTACCCTCACTCCCGCCCACGCCGCCTGCGTGCCAGCGAATTCTCCCGCCGCCTGGTGCGGGAAAACCACCTCACTGCCGACGACCTGATCCTGCCACTGTTCGTGATCGAGGGCCGCGGCGAGACCCAGCAGGTGGCGTCCATGCCGGGGGTGGAGCGTATGACCGTGGACCTGCTCACCGCCAAGGCAAAAACGCTGGTGCAGCTGGGCATACCCGCCGTCGCACTGTTCCCGGTGGTAGACGCGGCACACAAATCTGAAGATGCCCACGCCGCCTACGCGGTGGACGGCCTCGCCCAGCGTGCGGTACGGGCCCTCAAGGACGCCGCACCGGAACTCGGCGTCATCACCGATGTAGCGCTCGATCCCTTCACCAGCCATGGTCAGGACGGGCTGATGAACGACGCGGGTTACATCGTCAACGACGATACCGTGGAAGTGCTGGTACAGCAGGCACTGTCCCACGCCCAGGCCGGCGCCGACGTGGTGGCACCCTCGGACATGATGGACGGGCGTATCGGTGCCATTCGCGCGGCACTCGAGCGCGAGGGCCATGTGAACACTCAGATCATGTCCTACGCCGCCAAGTACGCCTCCAGCTACTACGGGCCGTTTCGCGACGCGGTGGGTTCCGCCGGCAACCTGAAAGGCGCCAACAAGTTCAGTTACCAGATGGATCCCGCCAACAGCAATGAGGCGCTGCACGAGTGCGCACTGGATCTGGCGGAAGGCGCGGACATGATCATGGTGAAACCGGGTATGCCTTATCTGGACGTAGTGCGGCGGGTGAAGGACGAGCTGAAGGCACCCACTTTCGCCTATCAGGTGAGCGGTGAGTACGCCATGCACTGCGCAGCGTTTGCCAATGGCTGGCTGAATCGGGAGGCAGTGATTCTGGAATCCCTGCTGGCGTTCAAGCGCGCGGGAGCGGATGGCGTGCTGACCTATTTCGCCGAAGACGCCGCACGCCTGTTACAGGGCTGAGACACAGCGGAGCCGGCGCAATCAGACCAGGCCCAGAGCGGTACAGCGGGTGATCAGCTGCCCGGAATTGCGGCAGCCAGACTTACGCAGAATATTCTTGCGGTGGTTCTTCACCGTGTGCACGGAAATGTGCAACGCCTCGGCGATCTCCACACTGGTGGCTCCGGCGGCAATCCGCGCCAGGATTTCCAGTTCCCGCACGCTGAACTGAATGGGTTCCGGGGCCGGGTGCGGTACTGCCGGCGCGGCCTCACTGCACACCTTCCGGTGCGCCGGGCCATTGGCGGCGGGCACGTCCATCATCGTCTGCATGCGCCACTCCACTGAGGTCGCCGCCGGTTTCTGCACAGTCCCCTCTGCATGGCGATAGATCACCAACCCTGCCAACCCTGTCCCCAACATCTCTACCTCCGGCTTCTCCGATGTTCCTGCTCACAGTGAATGATGTGGAAGCGCCATCGCTGCGATGCCCCCGCGTCGCCCCGATCGGGCCGACCACCGCAGTTGGCGACAGGGAAAAGGTACCGGCTCGGCGCCAGCAACGTCTTTGAAAGCTTGTGAATGTTTTTGAAGCCCCGAAATCCGGGGACTGGAGGGCCGTCAGGTAATGATTGTCGGACTGGTCAGCGCGCGGCAGGCGCGCCGGAATCTTCGGCGAACAGCGGCATAACCAGGCTGAAAAGCTCTTCCGGGGTAACCGCCACGCCGTTGCCTCCGCGCTGCTGAACCAGATGACGCTGGGCATCTGAGGGCATGATGGTATAGAGGAAGTACGGGGTCTCGTCACGGCGCGCGCGCACACGCTCCATCAACTTGAAACCGGCGAGCGGTTCATCGCCGCGCCCCATATCAGAGATCACCGCCTGATAGCGGTACATGGACAACAGTGTCAGTGCATCCTCGGTATTGGTGACAATGTAAACCGCAATGCCGCGCGACTCGAACTGCTGGCGCTCCGCCCGGTTGTTGTCCGGGTTGTCGTCCACCCACAGGATCCGACCACGCACATCCGCCGCCTCGCCGATCACGAGAGGGACGCCTTCATCGGGAATCCGGCGCGCAGTAATGAAATACACCGTGGCGGCAGTGACGAGCAACAGCAAACCCAGGACGCCACACAGGCGCCAGAAACTGGCGGGAGAAGTAGCAGGCGCGAAATCCGACGGCGTCCCGGCCGTAGCGGGTTGCACAACCACGCTATCCGCCGCGATGGAGGGGACCGGAGGCGCGGATGAAGACCCAACCGGCGAGGGCACTTCGCGCAACTGTTCCATCAGCTCTGGCGCCAGGCGGTAACCGCGGCCATGCAGCGTCTGGATCAGTGGGCCTTCATAGCCCTGGTCGCGAAACAGCCTGCGGGTATCGGACACCAGCCGCCCCGCGGACCAGTGCGACACCACCGTGCCGGGCCACAGCACCTGCAGCAGGTGCTGCTGACTGCAGGGCTCGGGGTAGACGTCAATCAACAGACGCAACAACTGCAACTGGCGTGCATCCGCTTCCACAGGGGCACCGTCAGCCGTGAGATACAACTGCACGGTGTCCAGAGTGAAATTGTAAAAGCGGTATTGCATGGGGCCTGCCCGACTCACCCGTTTCCCGATCGGGGGTCAATCATACCCCCGCAATCCGGAAAGGATTATGCCCCAATGCCGGCGGGATCGGGAAACCGGGACCACACACCCAGCTTGTACGATGGGCGGCGGCGAGGACCCCGCATGCAAGTCGCGCCGGTGTTATCGCGGATCGTTTTTGCCGCGGCGACGGAACAGCTTCAGCAAGGCACCAATGGCGAGGGGAATCGCCACCCAGAACTTCTTGAACAGCAGCAGCAACCCGGCGAGCGCACCGGTCTTTGCCAGCACCTTGCCGGTCACCAGAGCGCCGAGACCGTAGGCGGCCACTTTGTCGATTTCCGGGTCGAACTCTTCATAGCGGTAGCCCGGGTTAAAGCTCGCCATGGACAGCACGGCCTCGCGGCTCTGTTTGATGGCCTCCAGTTCCGGCATACCGGCGATGAAATTCAGCACCAGTACACCTTTGCGGCCCAGTACACGGATGTTGTAGTTCAGGGTATTGGTTTCCAGGTCGCCGAACGCCAGCTCCTTGGCCCAATAGAGCTTTTTCTGTTCGGCGTCGTAATAGGGCTGCTCCGCCCATCCGACCAAACTGATGGACTCGTAGCCATTTTCCACCCGGTACTCACTCTCCTCACGGGTGGACGCTTTCATATCCCGCAGCAGGTCGTCGTAATCGATTTCCGCCGCATCGTCATCGCGAATATAGCCCTCTTCGCTGTATTCAATGGTGACGCCCCAGGAATCGCCATCAAACGGCGTGGTGCCCGCGGGAAACAACATGCCCAGGGTCAGTTCGCTCTCCGGGTTGCCCCAGACGTCCTCCAGGACCACTTTGCTGTCCTCGGGATTGAGGTAGTAAAACGATTCCGGCACCTCGAGGCTGGCAACCCCTCCCGGGAGTTCTACCGTGCCGGTGTGCTGCTCCATTCCATCCCAGGTCTGCTGGGCCCAGGCCATATATTGCTGCTGCTCTTCGGTAAGTGCCGGCTCAGCCACTTCCTCGAGTGCCTGTGCGGTGCCGCCCAGTGGCGACAGCGCCAGTATCAGGCCGGCGATACCGGCAAAGCGTGAAAAGATCATAGATTCCCCCTAAGTGTTGTTATGTCGTGGTTGGAAAATTCAGCCCGTCACATCATCGCATCACAACAGCCGCGCCCAGGCCGCCGGATCGGTAAACAGCACGAACACAAGCCCGGTCACCGCCCCCCAGAAATGGGCGTCGTGGTTGATGCGGGAGTGTTTATCGCGGCTCGCGTACACGCTGTAAATCAGGTACAGGACCCCGAACAGCCAGGCCGGTAGCGGAATCGGCAGAAACAGCAGGTACAGTTCCGACTGCGGGTAGTAGACGATATAGGCAAACACCACCGCGGAAATGGCACCGGAAGCGCCGACACTGGCGTAGTTCGGATTCTCATGCTCCTTGAACAGGGTGGGAATGTGGCTCAACACCAGCGCCAGCGCGTAGAGCAGAACGAACAGCGTACCACCGATGCGGGCGGCCAGTTCTTTGCCGAACAGCCACAGGCACCACATGTTCACCGCAAGGTGCAGCAAGTTCGCGTGGACAAAGCCGGCCAGGTAAATGGAGTCGCGGTTCTCACCGCGCCATACACGGTAGGGGCGGAAGGCACATTCTTCCAGAAGGCGCGGCGAGAGATACAGGGCAACCAGGCTGACTGCGGTCGTCACCACCAGCAGAATGGTGGTCGGTGTCAGTAGCGATGCAATCAAGACAAGCGCCCCAGGGTAATTTGAGTGGCAGACGGGCGTTCATACTAACGCGCTTTTGTCGCGAAATTTAGCCCGCTGCCATTACACGGGATTACACCGCGCGCTTTTACCGCGATCGCTGCGCAGGCACTACCGCGGCAGCGCCGACAGACGCAGCCCTGCCAGCCTCGCGGTACCGCGCTGTGCTCGCACCTTCAGCACCTGATTGCCGGGCTCCAGATCGACAGGCGCCGCGTATCGCACCGGACCGTCGTCAGGCAGCAGCTCTATCGGTGCACCGCCGTTCAGGGAAAGGGTCAGCGATGGGGCACCCGCGCCTTCCTCGACATGCAGCTGCAATTGGTATGTGCCCGGCTCGCGCACCGCGACGGTGTATTGCAGCCACTCCCCCTGATCCAGCTCCACCAGGGGTGTGCCGTCAGCGCCGGTGGCGATATCCACCCCGTCGTTGCGATAGTGACGGCCGCGGTTCCACGGTGTGCGCTCACCGCCGGTGCTGACGTGATAATTGGCAATATCGTCATCGCCATAGGCCGTGCCCGGACGCCCGAGGTCGTAATCCACCGCACCGATCGCGAGACCCGCCGCGGTAAGTGAGTGCGCAGTAAACGGGCGGGCCACCGCATCGTGGGGCTGGCGCAGCATTGCATCCACTACATCGCGGTGGACCACGGCGTTTTCGAAGCGGATATCGTGCCGGGCCAGCTGCATCAGCGCCTGGTGCGCAGCCTGCGGAGACGGTCTCGGCCCCTCACCTTTCCAGTAGCGTACCAGTGCCTGGAACCCGGGGTTTGGGCGCACTTCCAGCGGGTTGTTGAAGCCCAGTTTTTTCAACGGCCAGAAATTCCAGCCGATGCCCGCGCCCTCCACCAGTTCGATGGCGTCGGCAAACCAGGCGTTGGAGTTCTCACCGGATTCCCCCAGCCACACCGGCACGTCATAGCGCTCGCGTAATTCGAGCACGCCGGCAATGCTGTCGCGGTCGTTGTTGTTCCAGTATTTGTGGAAGCTGAGCACCAGGTTGTCGTCCCAGGGCGGCAGCACACCGGCGTAATTATTGCCCCAGCAGTTGCCCTCGACGATCACCATATGACGGCGGTCCACCTCGCGGATGGCGGCGGTGATGTCCATCTGCAGCTGGCGCAGCGGGCGGTTGTCGGTCTCTGCACAGCCGTGCTTGTCGTCCCTGTCGGCAAAACCCCAGTTGGGCTCATTGATCAGGTCGTAGCCGCCAATCATCGGTTCGTCTTTGTAACGCGCGGCCACTTTCTTCCAAAGCGCAATGGTCT
Organism: Microbulbifer pacificus; assembly: GCF_002959965.1. NCBI lineage: Bacteria > Pseudomonadati > Pseudomonadota > Gammaproteobacteria > Cellvibrionales > Microbulbiferaceae > Microbulbifer > Microbulbifer pacificus. Next base: position 2,250,990 of record NZ_PREV01000026.1, on the reverse strand, counting down.
TGACGCGGTTGGCGTCGCTATCCCACAGGGAAGGGCTGGCGGGGTCGCGATCGGAAATGGCGAAGTCATTGCCCTGACCGCCTGGGGCGGCGTGGAGATCGAGGATCAGGTAGAGGCCATATTTTTTGCACCAGGCGAGCAATTGGTCGGTGAGCGCGAAGCCGGTTTCCAGCCAGGTGTGCTCACCGGGCACGGGCTCCTCGTCCACGGGCAAGGTAAACAGGTTGAAGTGCATGGGCAGACGCACGGAGTTGTAACCCCACTCCGCCAGCGCGCGGATATCGTCTTCGCGCACGTGGTTGGCGCGCCAGGCGGTGTAGAACGCCTCGGCTCTTTCAGCGCCGATCAGAGCCTCGATTTCGCGACGGATCACATGCTGTTGGCCGAGATTGCCGAGGCCGAGCATATAGCCCTCCTGCAGCATCCAGCCGCCGAGTCCCATGCCACGCAGGATTACCGGGCGCCCGCTGCCGTCGACAATGTCTTTGCCACTGGCCTTCAGGTAACCGGAGGGAGGGGTTGTGGAGGTGTCGGCCACCGCCGCAAATGGCGCGGCGAACATGGTCAGAATCGCCAGCCAGCGCGCCGCTGACCGGCGCCTTGGATACTCGTGCATGGAAACATCTCATCATCGTTGGTTGTGCCGTCGATAATGATCAATCCCGTTGCCGCCGGCGTCCCACTTTGGCGGCGTTGCCGTCATCGGAACCCGATAAGGCGCAAAAAAAGTCGATGTTTACGGCCACTGGTCACTCGGCTGCGGAGGCCAGGGCTGAGCTTCCTCTACCGGCGCTCCGCGGCGGCGGTCGTCTTCGCGGCGTCGCTCTTCCTCCCTGCGCAGGCGCTCTTCCTGCAGACGCCGCTCCTCTTCAGCGCGGCGCTCCTCTTCAGCGCGGCGCTCCTCTTCGAGGTACCGCTCTTCCTGAAGGCGACCAGACTCTTCCAGACGACGCAGTCGCTCCGTCTCGGTCTGGGGAATTGGCTGCGGCTCTTCGCGGTATTCCGGTGGCGGCTCCTGTGGAATGCTCTGCTCGTCCTGCCACTGCTCCTGCTCCAGCTGCTCACGCAGCTGGCGCTGCTGCTCTTCCCGTCGCTGTTGTTCCGGGTCAATACCCCAGCCCGGCGTCATGTCCTCCCGCGGTGCCACTTCCTTGTCTTCGCGATCGAACCAGTTGCGGAACCAGCCGCGGCTCTGGCAACGGGGATCGGTCTGCAGCCGGCTCTCGTTGGAGATCGGCAGCTCGCGCCCACCCTGACAGTGCTTCGGATCCATGTACTCCCCCTTGTCATTCAGCGGCTTCCACTCCACCCCGCGCGGGGCCTGAATGCGTCCGTGACGATGGGGCAGTTTGCGCATGATGTCGGTCCACACCGCAAGGGCACCGGTGGCGCCGGTGAGGCTGGTACGCTGGTTGTCGTCGCGTCCAAGCCATACAACGGCGGTTACTCCGGGACTGAAACCGGCAAACCAGCTGTCGCGGTAGTCGTTGGTGGTACCAGTCTTGCCGGCAAACGGCACGCTGTTGGGCAGTCGCCGATAGGCGCTCTTGGCGGTGCCCTCGCGCATCACCTGCTCAAGGCCGTAGCGCAACAGGTACACCGGCACCTCCTCCACCCCGCGATTGGACTTGGAGCGGAAGCGCTGCACCTGTTTGCCGTCGGCGTCGGACACCGCCAGCAGAGTGCGCGGCTCCACATGCTCACCGCCATTGGCAAGCGTCTGGTACATCCCCGCCACCTCGAACGGCGTCAGCTCCGCCGTACCGAGAAACAGGGACGGCACTCGCGGCAGGTTGGCCTGCACACCAAGTCTGCGCATGGTCTGCCGCACATTTTCTATACCGAGGTCGAGCCCCAGGCGTGCGGTGGCGAGGTTGTAGGAGCGAGACAGCGCCACATACAGCGGCACCAGCCCGTGGCTGCGGTTGCCGAAGTTCGACGGCATCCACACCTGGCCGTCCTCCTGCACCTCGCGGATCGGTGCATCATCGATCAGGGTGCCAAGATTGTACTGATGCGCCCGCTCCAGTGCGGTGAGGTACACCGCCGGTTTCACCAGCGAACCGATCTGGCGGCGCGCTTCCAGAGCGCGGTTGAAGCCCGGGTAATGGGGGCGGCGATCCCCCACCATCGCCAGTACATTGCCGGTGTGGTTTTCCAGGATCACGGTGGCGGCCTGCAGGGAATCCTTCTGGATACCGCGGTCTTTTTCCAACTGAGCCACGCCCTGGCTCACCGCCTTTTCCGCCAGATCCTGAATCGACGGTGACAGGCTGGTGTATACCCTCAGCCCCGCGGTGCGCAGTTCCTCCACGGAGTAGTAGGGACGCAGTTCTTCAAGCAGACGCTCGGTAAACGCGGGATACGGGTTCTGCGCGGTATCGCCGGCGGAGGCTACCTCCAGCGGCTTTTTGATCAGACGATCGTGCTGCTCCTGGGTGATCAGCTCCTGCTCGAGCATCACATCCAGCACGGTATTGCGGCGCTCCAACGCGCGTTTCGGATTGCGCCAGGGGTTGTAATAGGAGGCGCCCTTTGCGAGCCCCACCAGCAGCGCAATCTGGTGCGGTTCCAACTGGCTCAGGGGTTTCTGGAAATAGAATTCAGAGGCGAGACCAAAGCCGTAAATCGCACGGCTGCCCTGCTGCCCCAGCCACACCTCATTGATGTACTCCTGCAGGATGTAGGCCTTGTCGTAGTGGATCTCCATCAGGACCGCCATCAGCGCTTCGTTGAACTTGCGCCACAGACTCGGTTTGTGATCGAAGAATATGTTTTTTACCAGCTGCTGGGTGATAGTCGATCCACCCTGCACCACACCGCCGGCCTTGACGTTCGCCACCATGGCGCGCGCAATACCGCGGGGCGAGACCCCGAAGTGGTGTACGAAATCCTGGTCTTCCACCGCAATGAGCGTGGCGCCGAGCAGTGGCGGAATCTCCTCGATCCGCACCGGGTTGCGGTCATCGCCGCCACCGAGCAGGGTCCCGATGGGCGCGGCATCCAGGCGGAACTCCTTGATCCCTGCGCCGCTCTCATCGCGCAAACCGGACAGCTCGTCGTTGCGCAGGCGGAACTGCACCCTGGCCGCGGGCTCGCGCCCGTCCGCATGAATGAAGTCGCGGCGCCACACCAGGTATTCCATACCGTCGCGCTGCCACTGGCCAGGCTCCGTCACCGACGACACTTTTTTATACTTGAGCGCCGCAAATTCAGACTCCAGTTCGTCCGGACGCATCACCATGCCTTCCCGCAGGATCAACGGGCGCGCGAACACCCGCGCCGGCAACTGGTACTGGCGGCTGTCGAGTCGCTCGCGCAACTGTACGTCCAGCCACACCATATACCCGGCCAGCACCAGTACCCCGAGCAGAGCCAGCAGCGCCAGCCGCTTGATCCAGCGACGCAGCCAGCCGGAAGAATGATTTTGGCGTTTCCCGTTAGAACGGCGCTTGTTTGATGCCATATCGCTTCAGATAAACTCTTAACGTTAAATTCACTATAGGTGGGTGCCACGCAGACCGGACGCAGCCAAGGCTGTTATAGCCGGCATTTATAAGGTCGACCGGGCACAAGTCAAATCCGGCCGGTCACAAACCATGGGCCTCGCTGCACTTGCACTGCCCCCATCCGCCGCCATAATGCGGCGAGCGTCCGCAGAGCGGGCCGGACACAGCAACAGACCAGTAACGCCATGGAACCCCTATGCACCAGTACGACCTCTACGGCATCGGCGCCGCCCTTCTCGATACGGAAATTGAAGTCACCGACAGCGACCTCGCGTCTCTCGGTGTCGACAAGGGAGTCATGACACTGGTGGACGACGCGCGCCAACAACAGCTGGTGAACGACCTCAAAAACCATATGGTCACCGCCAGCCACGCCTGCGGCGGTTCCGGCGCCAACACCGTCATTGCCGCCAGCTACTTCGGTCTCAGCACCTTTTATTCCTGCAAAGTCGCCGCCGACGATAACGGCGACTTCTATCGCGACAACCTCGCCGCCGCCGGTGTCGACTATCCCAAAGCCCTGCATAACGCCGACGTCGGTACCACCGGAAAATGCCTGGTCCTCATCACTCCCGACGCCGAGCGCAGCATGAACACCTATCTGGGTATCAGTGCGGAACTCTCAATAGCGGAGATCGACACCGACGCCCTCGCCCAGTCCCGCTGGATCTACCTCGAAGGCTACCTCGTATCCTCCCCCACCGGCCGCGCCGCTGCCATTGAACTGCGCCAGCAGGCCGAAGCCAACGGCGTAAAAACCGCCTTGAGCCTATCCGACCCCATGATGGTGCAACTGTTCCACGACGGCCTCAAAGAAATGATCGGCGAGTGCGTCGACCTGCTGTTCTGCAACCGCGACGAAGCCCTCAAATTCTGCCAGACCGACTCCCTCGACCAGGCCGCCCAGACCCTGCGCAACCACAGCCGCGCTTTCGCCATCACCCTCGGCGCCGACGGCGCGCTGCTGTGGGACGGCGAACAGGAATACCGTGTCGCCGCGCCCAAGGTCAACGCCATCGACACCAACGGCGCCGGCGACATGTTCGCGGGTGCGTTCCTGTACGGAATCAATCGGGGAATGGGATTCACGGAAGCCGGCGAACTCGCCTGTCGCGCTGCTGCGCAGGTGGTGAGCCAGTACGGGCCGAGGTTGCGCCCGGAGCAGCACCGGGAGCTGCTGGCGTCGGCGGTAAATATATAAATCCGACGCAAATTAGGCGACGAAGTAAAAAACTTTGACGCGAAGGTAGGGGGCTGGGGATCGGTTTTCGAAAGCGTCGGCAACAGGGATGTTGCCGACGCAGCGTACAGGGATGTATTCACAGCGGTTTCGAAAATCGATGCCCAGTGCTCTACCGCCACCGGGCCAGCAAAAAAACCACCAACAGATTCAGTTCACGGTTGATGAAGGGCGAGGCCCACTGATCTCAGGCAGACAGGCCGCCGCCGCAATACCAAACCCCTGAGCATAATCCACGCCCATCAAGCGCAGCTTCTCCAGCAGCTCCGGGGTCTCGGCAAACTCCGCAATGGTGCTGATCCCCATGCGCTTTGCCAGGTGATCCACCGTACTCACCATCGCACTGTCGATCTCATCTTCCAGCATGTTGCGCACAAAGGACCCGTCGATCTTCAGGTAATCCACCGGCAACTGACGCAGATAGGCCAGAGAGGATGCGCCACGACCAAAATCATCCAGCGCGAAACTGCAGCCCGCCGCGCGCAACTTGTGAATGAACACCAGCGCCCGATCCAGATTATTGATCGCACTCGTCTCCGTAATCTCAAACTGCACTCGCGACGGCGCCACTCCCGCCTCCGTCAGCTCCTGCAGAACGAAGTCCGCAAAATACTCGTCCCCGAGGCTGATCCCCGAAATATTGATCGCATAATGGAAACCCGCCGCGCCACTGCTCTGCTCCAGCGCCATATAGCGGAAAATATTGCGAATCACCCAGCGATCCACATCATCGATGATCCCGTAACGCTCCGCCGCCGGCAGGAACAGGCCCGGCGAAATCACATCGCCATCGCGCCCCTGCATACGCACCAGCACTTCATAGTGATGCACCCGGTTCTTTTCCTGCAGCGCTACCACCGGCTGGCGATACAGCAACAGCCGATCCTCGCGGATCGCCGCGTGAATCTCCGCAAGCCAGGTACTCTCGCGGCGCTTCTCCAACGCCTTGCGCGAATCCCCGAAAAACTTCACCCGGTTGCGTCCCTGATCCCGCGCCGCACTACAGGCATCATTGGCCGACGCCAACAGCTGGCTGGCGGGCGGCGCATGGGCATCGACACTCACCGCACCAATCGACAATGCCGGACGAGTCTCGCTGTCCTCCCACTGGAACACAAAGCCGTTCACCGCTTCGCGCAAACGGGTGACAATACGCTTCGCCTCCTCCAGGGTGCAGTCTCTCAACAGCAGCGCAAATTCGTCACTACCTACGCGACCGAGCAGGTCACCCTTACCCAGGCAGCGGGTGAGAATTTTCGCCAACGCAATCAACAGCGCGTCCCCAGCGTTGTAACCCAGGGTGTCATTGACCACTTTGAACTGGTAAACATCAAGATACAGGAGGATATGGTGCTGCCGGGAGCCGGCATCGGTTCCCAGCAGTTGCTGCAGGGTGTGCTCGAAGGTCTGGCGATTGGGGAGGTGAGTCAGGGCATCGTGACTGCTCTGCCAGCTGAGCCGGGATGAAATGCGACGAGCTTCCGAAGTAGGTCGCAGCACCAGCACATAGCCCTCGAGGTTTACGCCCTCGCGCAGGCTGTGGATAACAACGTTGACCTCCAGCAACTCGCCGTCTTCCCGGTGGATATTGCCACGCAGTTCCCGGCGACTGGGGATATTACCTGCCGCCTCCCCATTGCTCAGATTCAAATCCAGCGGTGCTCCGCCGTCATCGACAAGCGGCAGACTGCCGGCAAGCAGTTGCCCCGGCAATAATCCCACCAGATTGCCGCACAGTTCGCTGACCAGGGGGTTGCTGTAGCGGATACGACCATGGCGGTCAGTGACCACCACACCGTCGGCCACCTCCCCCAGCGCCAGCTCCGCAGCCGCCGGACTCAGCGAGCCGCCGTACAACGCATCCACCTCCTTCAGCAGACCATGGTAGGTGGCATTTTTCGGTGTGAACTCAGTCAATGGAATCCCAATTCAACCGGCAGCGGCGCCCGGTTTTTACCAAAGCGGCCCTGCATCGGGACCGCGTAACTGTATTGCACCCTTGATTGCACATTAGGAGGCGCAGGCTCTTGATACCGAAAATAATAATGACTTACAGGTGCTGACGCAGGAAGGACTTCAGCTTTTCATCCTCGAAGGCGCGCTGCAGCGTAGTACTCAACAGCTGATTGAGATTGGCCTCCACCTCATCGCGGCTCGGCTTGATGAGGTTGCGGTCCTTGCCACTGGTACTGTAGTTACCGTAAAAGGTCGCACCTTTCACCGATACCTGCAACTGGATCGTGGCTCCGGAATCCACCTTGGTCGTGTAAAGCTTGTTGGGGCTGTCGTAGCTGAGATTGGTCAGGTTGGCCACCACCTGTACATCACCGCCGCTCTGCACACCGCGGAAAGACCATGCCTCCAGGCCCTGGTACAACGCGGTCGCCATCGCCTGCTCAATATCGTTACCCAGGGTCACATTGGAAGAATCGGCATAAATGCCACCCAGGGAACCAAGCCCTCCACCGCTCAACTGATTTACGCCGCGGGCGTATACGGTGTAACCGGAGCCGATATTGTCCGGAGCGACCTGCACCTGCGGTTTCACCACCACCTGTACCGGACTGTGGGCACAGGCGCCGAGCATAGTGGCAAAACCTGTAACCAGTACTGCGGCCAGCTTTTTCATAAAGACTCTCCCCTACTCCATAAATGGTTCATGTTTTCGATGTTTTGTATCCGTCACGATCAGCCGTGATGGTGTTCGTGATGGTGGTTTTCCTCTTGAACGGCTGCGGGCGCATCACCGCCCTCCGCAAGTCCGCGCACCGGCAGTGTGACCTCGCGGGTGGAACCGTCGGCAAATACCAGGCGCAGAAACAGGGGCTGCCCAGCCGTCAGTGCAACCCCGCGGATCATCAAATGGGCGGCACCGGGGCGCATTTCAATGGTGCCACGACCCGGCAACGTCATTTTTTTTAACGCACGCATGCGACTCACCCCCGCCACTTCTTCCGAGGTATGCAGTTCGACCCCTCCCTTGGGATACTCGGGCAACTCCACCCGCTCGAGCACCCGCTCGCGCCCGGAAAGTTCACGCAGGGTCAGATAGGCCGCGCCCATTGGCGCCCCGGGGGGCATTTCGCGAGCATAGCCGCTAATTTCAATATCCCCGCCCCGATCAGCAGCGATACCCGCGCTGCCCAAGACACAGAACAGAGCGCCGAGCAGCCACGGCCAAACTCTCTTCGCGGCCGCACATTTTCGTTTCACGGAGTTTCTGTTCATCATCCCCTCATTTATTCGTCTTGCCGCTCGCCTTTTCACTCGATTTTCCGGTCGGCTTTCACTCATCAAGCTGCGGGAACTCACTGGCTCTTTTGTAACAGTAAGCGCGGAGGATTGCCGAGCTTTATGTCACCGCGCACCCGGTAACCGGGTACCGCTTCGCGCAGCTGGCTGTATATCCATCGCCCTTCGGCATCGCTGCGAGCAACAATAATGACCCGCAGCTCGTGGTCACGGATGCGTTCAGCCACACTTTTCAGCATCTGTATCATGGCGTCGGAGCGCGCCGCCAATGGTTCCGCCGGCAACGCCATGGTCTGCGCGCCCGGCCCTTCGAGAGCGATGTCCTGCTCCGCACGGCGCTGCTCCCGCTGTAACTGGCCGCGCACCTCCTGCGAGAGCGGGTTGCCGGGTGCAATTTGATCCGCGGTATTGAGCAGACTGCTGGCGCGCCCGAAGGAGCGCTGCCGCAACGCATCCCGGGCCTGCTCCACCAGCTGCATCACCAGAGTCTGGATGCCCGCCACGGCCTGAGTATTACCGGGGTCCAGTTGCTGCACCTGCAGATAGAAATCGTAGGCACTGGCGCCCGCCGGCATGGTGATGAAACCCTCGCGCTGAGCCTGCTCGGCGCGCTGCAGGAAATGACGCACGGTGCGCTGGCGAACTTCCTCCGGACTCGGCCCCGCCGGGCGCACAGGTTCGGGGACCGGCGCCGCGGGGGCGGGCTTTGGTGGTGGCGTGGCACAGCCGGCGATCAGCGCCAGCGACAGGGCCGCGGATACCCACGCAGCACACCGCGCCCTCGTGACACACCGGCATCCGCCGTCGGTCCCTGCGGCAGGGATGTAATTACTTGAGAAATTTGCGATCGGATTCACTTTTCGGAGGTCTACCTTCACGCTGCGGGTCGGCTGCGGCCGACTGTTGTTTTTTTGTACCGGTGGCACCGCTATACTGCGCCTTCGCTGCCGTCGACGCCAGCGGGTGGCCGAGCCAGTATTCCCGCCGTTGCGACGACCCGCTGGAGGCGCCAGGGAACGAGGGGCCGCAAAACCAGTCCAAACTTGCCTGACTATAAAGAATTTTGTTGCCAATGACTGCGAACACTTCCGGCTTGCGAAAAAAATTTCTTCCCGCGCTGCCCGCCAGTCCGCGGCTGATCCTGCTCTGCGCACTGCTGCTCGTGGGAGTGTCGCTCGCCGCCCCTCCCGCCAGTGCGAACAATGGCCTGTCCTCGCCATCATCCTCGCCCTTTGCCAGCGCGAATTCCGGCCAGCAAGACTTCCTGCCCGTAGACCAGGCGTACCAGCTGGACTTCCTGTTCACTGACGCCGGTACCAGCGCACTGTTCCAGATTGCACCTGAATACTACCTGTACCGCGACAAACTCAAGGTTCTGCTGATTGTCGATGGCGAAAAATCCACGCTGCCGCTGGATCTGGAACAGGGAGAGGTCATCTGGGATGACTATTTCGAAAAAGAAACCGAGGTCTACCGCTGGCAGCTGGAAATTCCACTGGCGGAGGCAGCAAGTCTCGCGGCCGGTGGACAAGCGCAGCTTCAGGTGCACTACCAGGGCTGCGCCGACGCCGGCCTGTGCTATCCGCCGCAGGTTCGCAACTTTACACTGGATTTCGCCAGCAAAACCGCAACCCCAAATGACGGCGCGAGCGCTGGTCCCGGCACCACCGCCAGCGCCGCCGGTGGCGGACCGCTGACCACCGCCGGCACATCCACCGGTCTGCTGCTCGCGCTGGCCCTGGCGTTCGGTGGCGGCCTGCTGCTGAACCTGATGCCCTGCGTGTTCCCGGTGCTGTCCATCAAGGCACTGGCCATTACCCACGCGGGCGCTCATCAGCGACTGCATGGCTGGGCGTATACGGCGGGAGTTATCGCGACCTTCGTGTTGATCGCGGCCATCATGCTCGGCTTGCGCAGTGCCGGGGAAGCGGTGGGCTGGGGCTTCCAGCTGCAATCACCGGTCGTCGTGGCAGCACTGGTATATCTGTTTTTCGCCATGGGCCTCAGCCTGTCGGGCGTTACCGAGTTTGGCGGGCGCCTGATGGGGCTCGGCGCCGACAGCGGACGAAGCGGCGGCCTTGGTGGCTCCTTTTCCACCGGGGCACTGGCAACGGTGGTCGCGAGTCCCTGTACCGCACCGCTGATGGGCTCGGCGCTGGGGTTCGCCGTGACCCAACCGGCCATTGTTGCGCTGTCTGTCTTCGCCGCGCTCGGTGCCGGCATGGCCGCTCCCTTTCTGCTGCTCACCTACATTCCCGCGCTGGCACAGAGACTGCCACGGCCGGGCGCGTGGATGGAAACCCTGAAGCAGTTCCTCGCCTTCCCCATGTACCTCACCGCAGTGTGGCTGCTGTGGGTACTGGGCCGCCAGGCCGGCAGCGACGGCGTGGCGCTGGTGCTGATGGGCGCGGTGGCACTGGCCTTTGCCCTCTGGCTCTGGCCGAGACCGGCAGACAGCGCGGGTAAAATACGCTGGCTGCGTGCAAGCTGCGCCATCACGGCAGTGATCGGCGCCGCCTGGGTGCTGCCACAACTGGAAAATGAACAGCAACTGCCGTCGAGCGGCGCCAGCGACTACTGGCAGCCCTACTCACCGGCCGCTCTGGACGCGGCCCGTGATCAGGGGCAACCGGTACTGGTTAACATGACCGCAGCCTGGTGTATCACCTGCCTCGCCAATGAGAAGGTGGTGTTGTCCAGCGACGCAGTGCGTACGGCGGTGGGCGATCTCGGCATTGTCGCTCTCAAAGGTGACTGGACCAATCAGGATCCGCAGATCACCGAGCTGCTTACGCGCTACGGTCGCTCCAGTGTACCGCTGTACCTGCTGTTCCCCGCCGGTGGCGGCGAGCCACAGATTTTGCCGCAAATTCTCTCCCGCGACGGCCTGCTTATGGCCATGCGCACAGCCTCCGGTCGCGAAGCAGTCGTCAACTCCACACCATCACCCGGCGTCCACTGAATCCGCCTATGTGGCCAATCGCACCGGCGAACAGGCCACTCTCACTACAACTTTGCGGCAAAACGGACGTGAATTTCGCCGAACTGCGCGCAACGTCTCTATTTCCCGAACTGGGGCATGGACAGAGGGTCACTTTTGCGGCAAACTCGCGCCCAATTTCGGCAAATCCGCTGCTTACCGCCGTTTAGCGGCAAGTTGTATGACTTTTTGCAGATTTTAGTCACCAAATCGCGCGCCCTCTCCAATAGCGAGGCGAGACAAAGAGCGAGGCACAGAATGGCCACACTGCTGCTGTTACACGGCCCCAATCTGAACCTGCTGGGCACCCGCGAGCCCCAGATTTATGGCTCCACCACCCTGGACGAGATCAACGAGGCGGCCCGCGCCCAGTGCGCCGATGCCGGCTGCACGTTCGACTGCCTGCAGAGCAACAGCGAAGCGGAGCTGGTGGAGCGCATTCATCGCGCTTATGCCGAGAAAGTGGACTTCATCGTCATCAACCCCGCCGCCTTTACCCACACCAGTGTCGCCCTGCGCGATGCCCTGGCGGGCGTTGCCATTCCGTTTATCGAGGTCCACCTCTCCAATCCGCACGCCCGCGAAGCCTTCCGCCACCATTCCTATCTGTCGGATCTCGCACAGGGCGTTATCTGCGGGTTCGGTGCAGATAGCTACACTTTGGCTCTGCAAGCGGCGCTGAAACGAATTTAACCGAATTTTTCATTCGCGGGCTGCGCGCCCGTGAGCATGGCTACACAAGATCGAGAGTGACAAGTTATGGATATCCGCAAAATCAAGAAACTGATCGAGCTGCTCGAAGAGTCCGATATCGGCGAACTGGAAATTAAAGAGGGCGAGGAGTCCGTGCGCATCAGCCGCGGCGTGAGCGGCGCCTCTTTCCAGATGCCGCAAATGATGCAAATGCCGATGGCCGCGCCCGCCGCCCCGGCAGCCGCGCCGGCTCCGGCCGCCGCCCCGGTGGAGGCCAAGGCCGAATCCGTGCCCGCGCTGACCGGCCACCCGGTGAAATCGCCGATGGTCGGCACCTTCTACGCGGCCTCCAGCCCCGGCGCCGACCCCTTTGTAAAAGTCGGCCAGCAGGTGAAGGCCGGCGACGTAATCTGCATCGTGGAAGCGATGAAGATGATGAACCAGATCGAGGCCGACAAGGCCGGCACCATCGAAGCCATCCTGGTGGAAGACGGCCAACCGGTAGAGTACGACCAGCCGCTCGTGATCATTTCCTGAGCGGGGTGAGTACGCATGTTTGAAAAAATCCTGATTGCCAACCGCGGCGAGATCGCGCTGCGCGTGTTGCGCGCGTGCAAAGAGATGGGCATTGCCACGGTGGCGGTGCACTCGCAGATCGACCGCGACCTCAAGCACGTTCGCCTGGCGGACGAGGCCGTGTGCATCGGCCCCAATCCGTCGCCCCAGAGCTACCTGAACATCCCCGCTATTATCGCGGCGATGGAGATCACCGATGCGATGGCGGTGCACCCGGGCTACGGCTTCCTGGCGGAAAATGCCAACTTTGCCGAGCAGGTGCAGAAGAGTGGCTTCACCTTTATTGGCCCGGACGCCGACACCATTCGCCTGATGGGCGACAAGGTATCGGCGATTGCGGCAATGAAGAAAGCCGGTGTTCCCACTGTGCCGGGCTCCGACGGCCCCCTGCCCGAAAACGGTGAGAAGTGCCTGGAAATCGCGCGCAAGATCGGCTTCCCGGTGATCATCAAGGCCGCAGCCGGCGGCGGTGGTCGCGGTATGCGTGTGGTGCACAGCGAGGGCTCACTGCTGAACTCCATTTCGGTGACCAAATCCGAGGCCGCTGCAGCCTTCGGCGACAGCACGGTCTATATGGAGAAGTTCCTGCAGAACCCCCGCCACGTGGAAATCCAGGTGATGTCCGACGGCCAGGGCAATGCGGTGCACTTCGGCGACCGCGACTGCTCCCTGCAACGCCGCCACCAGAAAGTTCTGGAAGAGGCGCCGGCACCCGGTATTCCGGACAAGGTGCGCAAAGATGTACAGGAAGCCTGTGTGCAGGCCTGTATCGACATCGGCTACCGCGGCGCAGGCACGTTTGAGTTCCTGTACGAGGATGAGCGTTTCTATTTCATCGAAATGAACACCCGTATCCAGGTGGAGCACCCGGTGTCCGAGATGGTGACTGGCGTTGACCTCATCAAAGAGCAGATTCGCGTCTGCGCGGGCGAGAAGCTGTCGTTCAAGCAGGAGGACATCGTGATCCGCGGCCACGCCTTCGAGTGCCGAATCAATGCCGAGGACCCGAAGACGTTCTTCCCGAGTCCGGGTAAAGTGGAATCCTTCCACGCGCCGGGCGGCCTGGGTGTACGGGTGGATTCTCACCTCTATTCCGGTTACACGGTGCCGCCGAACTACGATTCCATGATCGCCAAGATCATCACCTACGCCGAGGACCGCGAAACCGCGCTGGCCCGTATGCGCGTGGCGCTGAGCGAGATGATCATCACTGGAATCAAGACCAACATTCCATTGCAGGAAGAGCTGGTGCGGGATGAGGCGTTTGCGCGCGGTGGGGTGAATATCCACTACCTTGAGAAAAAGCTCGGCATGGAATAACCCCTGCGTTTCAAGTTACCGCCCGGAGGTATTCCGGTTGGAGCGGGCCCGGTGGCGGCAAAGCACCGGGTATCCGCTTTTGAAACCGCTGTGAATACATCCCTGTACGCTGCGTCGGCAACATCCCTGTTGCCGACGCTTTCAAAAGCGGATACCCGGCACTTTTCCTTTCTCTTCACGCCTCCTACCCTGTTAGCTGATTTTCATTCCCAGAATGTACTGAACTGTGACTCGAAGGCTTCGCTGCCGGTAAGGCGTTGCGAGACCTTCTAAAACAGGGATGTTTTAGAAGAGCCCCCAGGGATGGGTTCACGGCGTGTCTCGCAACGCCTTACCGGCAGCAGAACCGCCACGGACTCACCAAGAACCACCATCCAAACAATGCCGGAACCGAAGAAATGCCCTGGCTCCAATTACGTGTAAACACCACCCGCGATCAGGCGGAAAAAATCGAGAATGCCCTGCTGTTCGCCGGCGCCGTCTCGGTAACCCTGGAAGACAACGCCGACCAGCCCATCCTCGAACCGGGGCTCGGCGAGACACCGCTGTGGGACCAGACCCTGGTCACAGGCCTGTTCGATGCCGAAGTCGATACTGGCGTCACCGAGGCCAAGGTCTCCTCGTACCTGTGCGAACTGTTCACCGGTGCCCGCTGGGAGCAGCTCGAAGACAAGGACTGGGAGCGGGAGTGGATGAGCCACTACAAGCCCATCCAGTGCGGCGACAACCTGTGGATCTGTCCCAGCTGGTGCGAACCGCCGGCGCCGCAAGCCGTCAACATCATGCTCGACCCGGGCCTCGCCTTCGGCACCGGTACTCATCCCACCACCTTCCTGTGCCTGCAGTGGCTCGCCGGCGAACCGGTGCAAGGCAAGACTGCCATCGACTATGGCTGCGGCTCGGGCATCCTCGGTATCGCAACCCTGCTACTTGGCGCCGACAGCGCGCTCGGCACCGATATCGACCCACAGGCACTGATCGCCAGCCGCGACAATGCCATGCGCAATGGCATCGACCCCGAGCGCTTCCCGGTCTATCTGCCCGAGAAAACCCCTCCCGCCAGTGAGGCCAGCGCCGACATCATGCTCGCCAACATCCTTGCCGGCCCCCTGGTCGAGCTGGCGCCACAGCTGATTGAGCGCACGAAAGCGGGCGGCCGTATCTGCCTCTCCGGCATTCTCGCCAGCCAGGCGGAGCGGGTGAAGTCCGCCTACAGCCAGTGGATCGACTTTGATGCGGATGCTGAGAAGGAGGAGTGGGTGCGCCTGAGCGGAACGCGGATCAGGTAAGCGCACTACGCCCCGGGGCGCGGGACTGATAAACTCCCCCGCCAAAGCAATAAACGTCGAATACCATGTCGCAACTGGTCACACGCTGCCCCCACTGCAGCACCTCGTTTCACGTTACCGAGCAGCAATTACGTGCCGCCCGCGGCGCGGTGCGCTGCGGCTCCTGCCTGCAGGTGTTCCGCGCGGACGAAAACATCGTGTTCAACGAGGATGACCCGCAGCCCGCGAGCCGCAAAGCCATCGACGAGCTTCTGGAAGACGACGATTTCCTGATCCATGACGACATCGAACTGGATGGCGAAGACCACAGTGATGACGAGCTCCCGAAGTCCCGAACAGGCAAAGGCCAGCAGAAAAGCACCGAGGAGCGCGACCAGCCCCGTCACACACCTCTTATCGACGACGCCTTCGGTGAACAGCAGTGGCAGGAACTCCATCGCGACGATGCGCAACATGAGCTCGACCTGCGCCGGGAACTGGAATCTGAACTCGATGAATTGAGTGGCATCGACGACCCGTGGGCGGCGGAGATTGCCCGCGAGGAGTCCGCCGGCATCGGCAGCCGCCAAGCTGGCGGACGCCGCCACCGGGAAGAATCCGGAAAGCGCGAGGAAGACCTGGCCGCCGGAGATCGGCTGCAGGAGCACACGGACGCACCGGCAGAATCCGCCAAATGGCCCGACGCTTCCGTCGACGAATTCACCGACGAAGACATGCGGCGTCTCGCCGGCAGCGGCGCCCGCAGAAGCCCCAGGCCAGAAGCAAACGACAGACTGGACTCGCGCCAGGTGGACCAGGCACCACTACTGCCAAGAGATCAGCTGATCTCTGCCATCGGCCCGGCCCCGATTGACGTCACCTGGCAACCCAGACGCCACCGCCGTGTTCCAAACTGGCTGTGGGCACTGGGCGCGCTGCTGCTGGCTCTGGGGCTGGTGGCTCAGACCGCCTATTTCCGCTTCGACACCCTAAGCAAACGTGACCCTTGGCGTCAGCTATATGCCGCTGTCTGCCCTGCGCTCGACTGCACACTGCCACCGCAGGTGGACATTGCCGCGATACACACGTCTAACCTGGTAGTGCGCAGCCACCCGCAGATTGCCAACGCCCTGGCCGTGGAAGCGGTGTTGCTGAACCGGGCCCCCTTTGACCAGCCCTTCCCCAGCCTGCAGCTGCGCTTCACCGACCTTAAAAATGCGCCGGTGGCCAGCCGCCGCTTCGCCCCGGAGGAGTATCTCAAAGGAGAACTGTCCGGGCGCAGGCTCATGCCCACCGGCAACCCGGTGCATATTGCGCTGGAGATTGTCGACCCAGGCAGCGAAGCGGTGAACTACGAGCTGCGCATTGCGCCTCAGTAATTAGTCACTGGCGTTGATTGCGACAAAATGTTGCACAAAGTTCGCCCTAAACGGCCAGCCATCGAACAATTTGAGCGCTTTTTCGCTTTTCCAGTGGCCTGCCAGCCGCTATCATAGGCCGCTCTTTAACACCGACCGAGACCAGACCCGCGGGAGGGCGAGTTGCCCACGGAATTGCCAAGCAGCTTCGCCATAGGCCCTTATAACATCGGTGTGCCAGTCATCCTGGCGCCCATGGCCGGCGTTACCGATCGCCCCTTCCGCAACCTGTGCCGCGAGCTCGGCGCCGGCCTGGTGGTTTCCGAAATGGTCACCTCCGACACCAGCCTGTGGGACAGCCGCAAATCGCGGACACGTCTGGACCACGCGGGTGAGAGCGGCCCGATTTCGGTACAGATCGCCGGTGGCGACCCGGAGATGATGGCGAATGCGGCGCGGGAAAATGTCCGGCGCGGCGCACAGATCATCGACATCAACATGGGCTGCCCGGCGAAGAAGGTGTGTAAGAAAGCAGCGGGGTCTGCCCTACTGCGCGACGAAAAACTGGTCGCCGATATTCTGGAAGCGGTGGTTTCATCCGTCTCAGTCCCAGTGACGCTGAAAATTCGCACTGGCTGGTGCCCGGATTCCCGCAACGGCGTGACGGTGGCCAAAATGGCCGAAGATCTCGGTATCTCCGCCCTGGCAGTTCACGGTCGCACCCGCGCCTGTGGCTACCACGGCCAGGCCGAATTCGATACCATTGCCGAGGTTGTGTCGGCGGTAAAGATTCCCGTCTTTGCCAACGGCGACATCACCGGCGCGGAGAAGGCCCGCAAGGTGTTGGACTACACCGGTGCTGCTGCGGTCATGATTGGCCGGGCGGCTCAGGGACGTCCATGGATATTTCGGGAGATCGCCCACTACCTCGCAACGGGGGAGCGGCTGCCGGAGCCCTCACTGGATGAAGTCAGGGATATATTAATCACTCACCTGAGTGAGCTACACCGTTTCTACGGTGCGGTTATGGGGGTACGTATCGCCCGCAAACATGTGGGCTGGTACTTGAAAACACTCGCGGACAGCGAGGACTTTCGCAAGACCTTTAACCAACTCGATTGCGCAGAAGCACAACATGCCAGCGTTCGTGAGTGGTTTGAACGCCGAATAACTAGAGGGGCAAAAGCGGCATGAATAACGAAGCACTGATTCCGGATACCAGCGATGTGGTATCCGCTGGGGGCCAGGTTCAATTGCAGCAACCGCAGGCACTACGCGACGCGGTTGAACAGGCGATGGAAAATTACTTCCGTCACCTGGACGGTCAGATGGTGACCGAAGTTTACGATATGGTGCTGTCCGAGATTGAAGCACCGATGCTGGAAGTGGTGATGAAGCACACCCGCCACAACCAGACCCGCGCCGCACAGCTGCTGGGCCTCAACCGGGGAACCCTGCGCAAGAAGCTCAAGCGCTACGGTCTGCTGTAAGGCGGCCAGCCGCTGCGGACAGTGACGCCCAAAGCGGTAAAAATTCGACGAGGGGGGATGGGTCAGACCCATCCCCCCTCGCTACTTTCTACCTATGATGAAATGGCTCGGTCCGGCCGCTTCAACGCGGCGCCTTCGGCCCTGATCCATTTCATCGTCGCCCCCGAAATGCTGGTGCAGATGTGTGAATCTGCTGGCATTCCGGGGGCTCGCGCGGCTTAGGCTGCGGCGGCACATCCATGTGCCGCAACTGCTCTTTTTTTACTTCAGATGGACGATGCGATATGACTGACAAGGTGGCCGTTCGCCGCGCGCTGATCAGCGTTTCCGACAAAACCGGCATTGTGGAATTTGCCCGTGAACTTTCCTCGATGGGTGTGGAGATTCTCTCCACCGGCGGTACCTTCCGCCAGCTCGGCGAAGCCGGCATTCCGGTGGTGGAAGTCTCCGACTACACCGGCTTTCCGGAAATGATGGATGGCCGCGTGAAGACTCTGCACCCGAAAGTGCACGGCGGCATCCTGGGGCGCCGCGGCAAAGATGACGCAGTAATGACCGAACATGGCATCAAGCCGATCGATATGGTCGTGGTCAACCTGTACCCCTTCAAGGCCACCGTCGCCGACCCCAACTGCGACCTGCCCACCGCCATCGAGAACATCGACATCGGCGGCCCCACCATGGTCCGTTCTGCCGCCAAGAACCACAAAGACGTGGCCATCGTGGTCAACGCCCACAGCTACGACACCGTGATCGAAGAGATGAAAGCCAACGACGGCGCGCTGGGGTACGAAACCCGCTACGACCTGATGGTGCAGGCGTTTGAACATACCGCGCAATATGACGGTATGATCGCCAACCACTTCGGTGCGCGTAACACCAGTAACGAAGCCCGCGAGTTCCCCAATACCTTCAACGTCCAGTTCGAAAAAGCCCAGGACATGCGCTACGGTGAGAACCCGCACCAGAAAGCCGCCTTCTATGTGGAAGCCGATGCTGAAGAAGCGTCTGTATCCACCGCCACCCAGCTGCAGGGCAAGGAACTCTCCTTCAATAACGTCGCCGACACAGACGCCGCGCTGGAAACCGTCAAACTGTTCGACGAACCCGCCTGCGTCATCGTCAAGCACGCCAACCCCTGCGGTGTGGCCGTAGCCGGCAACATCAAAACCGCCTACGAACTCGCCTTCGCCACCGACCCGGAATCTGCGTTTGGCGGCATCATCGCCTTCAACCGCGAACTGGACGCCGAAACCGCCCAGCTGATCGTCGACAAGCAGTTCTCCGAAGTCATCATCGCACCGAAGGTATCCGAAGGTGCGGCCAAAGCCGTCTCCGCCAAGCAGAACGTACGCCTTCTGGAATGCGGCGAATGGGACAGCAATCGCCCCGCCGCCTTCGACTACAAGCGCGTCACCGGCGGCCTGCTGATCCAGGAAAAAGACAACGGCATGGTCGCGAAAGAAGACCTGAAAGTCGTCACCAAGGTACAGCCCTCTGACGAGCAACTGGACGAACTGCTATTCGCCTGGAAAGTCGCCAAGATGGTCAAATCCAACGCCATCATCTACGCCAAAGACGGCCGCACCATCGGTGTCGGCGCCGGCCAGATGAGCCGCGTAAACTCCGCCCGCATCGCCGCCATCAAAGCCGAACACGCCGGCCTCGAAGTGAAAGGCGCCGTTATGGCCTCTGACGCCTTCTTCCCCTTCCGCGACGGCATCGACAACGCCGCCAAGGTAGGCATCAGCGCCGTGATCCAGCCCGGTGGCTCCATGCGCGACGAAGAAGTCATCGCCGCTGCTGACGAGCACGGCATGGCGATGGTTTTCACTGGTATGCGTCACTTCCGTCACTGATCTGTCACTGACATAGCGATTTAATATTCGCGCGCTATACGGGAAGGTCCTGTGGCTGGTGCCCCTTCCCGAGACCGTCTGCGGCCTGGATGGCCGCAGCCGAGCCCCCATGGATGGGTTCACGGCGTGTCTCGGGAAGGGGCACCAGCCACAGGATCGCCACTGGACCGGCTTACGAAGCACTCTTAATTTGCCCGCTTCCCCGGTTACCGCACAGCAATACTGCGCGCGATGCTAAACTAGCCCACCTAAAACACAGGCATGGGGAAACTCAAGAATGAATATCCTGGTAATCGGCTCTGGTGGCCGCGAACACGCACTGGCCTGGAAGGCCGCACAAAACCCCGCCGTAGACACCGTCTTCGTCGCGCCGGGCAACGCCGGCACCGCCCGCGAACCCAAACTCCAGAACGTCAACATCGGCACCGACAACTTCTCCGCCCTGTCCGACTTCGTCGAAGAAAAAGGCATCACCCTCACCATCGTCGGCCCCGAAGCCCCGCTGGTGGACGGCATCGTCGACTTCTTCAACGCCCGTGGCCACAACATCTTCGGCCCCGAAAAAGCCGCCGCCCAGCTCGAAGGCTCCAAAGCCTTCACCAAAGAATTCCTCGAGCGTCACGCCATCCCTACCGCTGCCTACAAAAACTTCACCGAAGTCGAGCCGGCGATCGCCTACATCCGCGAACAAGGCGCCCCCATCGTCGTCAAAGCCGACGGCCTCGCCGCCGGTAAAGGCGTCATCGTCGCGGAAAGCGTCGAGCAGGCCGAGCTGGCCGTGCGCGACATGCTCTCCGGCAACGCCTTCGGCAATGCCGGCTGCCGGGTGGTCATCGAAGAATTCCTCACCGGCGAAGAAGCCAGTTTCATCGTCATGGTCGACGGCGAACATATCCTGCCCATGGCCACCAGCCAGGATCACAAACGCGTCGGCGATGGCGACACCGGCCCCAATACCGGTGGCATGGGTGCTTACTCCCCGGCACCGGTAGTGACTCCGGACGTCTATCAGCGTGTGATGAAGGAAGTCATCGAACCCACCGTCAAAGGCCTGGCTTCCGAAGGCATGCCCTACACCGGCTTCCTCTACGCCGGCCTGATGATCAATGAAGAGGGCACGCCCAAGGTCATCGAGTACAACTGCCGCTTCGGCGACCCGGAAACCCAGCCGATCATGATGCGCCTCAAGTCCGACCTGGTTGAGCTGTGTATGGCCGCGGTGGAAAAACGCCTGGATCAGGTCACCGCCGAGTGGGACACCCGCCCGGCACTGGGCGTGGTACTGGCGGCCCATGGCTACCCCGGCAGCTATCGCAAGGGCGACGCCATTTCCGGCCTCGACAAGGCCGATAGTAAAAACGCCAAGGTCTTCCACGCCGGTACAGCCCTCGATGGCGAGCGCGTCGTTACCAGTGGCGGCCGTGTACTCTGCGCCACCGCCCTCGGTGACACCGTGGCGGAAGCCCAGGCCAACGCCTATGAATGCGCGCGCAAGATCTACTGGGAGGGCGCTTTCTACCGCAAGGACATCGGTTACCGCGCGGTAGAGCGGGAAGAAGCCGAGAAAGCGTAAAACTTGCCCAGGAGCATATCAGTGAGCAGCCATCGCCAACTGACCGGACTCGATCGCCTGTTGCTGCAGGCGGACCGCGCCCTGCGCACCCTGAGCCCCGGCTCCCCCTGCCACGCGCGCCCGTCGCCGTCGAAAGCGGTGGATGAAAGCGAGCTATCGGACGCCGAGCGCCGCCACGCGGCGGGACTGATGCGGGTGAATCACAGCGGTGAAGTCTGCGCCCAGGCCCTGTATCAGGGGCAGGCGCTAACCGCAAAGCTCCCGCAAGTGCGGGCGGAGATGGAGCACGCGGCGAATGAGGAGATTGACCACCTGGCCTGGTGCGAACAACGCCTGCAGGAGCTGGACAGCCGTCCGAGCCTGCTCAACCCCCTCTGGTATGGTCTCTCTTTCGGCATCGGTGCGGCTGCCGGCAAGATCAGTGACAAGGTCAGCCTCGGCTTCGTCGCCGCCACCGAGGAGCAGGTGTGCAAGCATCTGGAAAGCCATCTGCAAAAGTTGCCCGCGCAGGATGAAAAAAGCCGCGCAGTCGTGGAGCAGATGCTGGTGGATGAGGCCAGGCATCAGCATGCGGCGCTGGATGCCGGCGGTGCGCGCTTCCCCGGGCCGGTGAAAGGGCTGATGACTCTGGTGTCGAAGGCAATGACCTCAGCGAGTTACCGGGTCTGAAGGTTCCTCGCTCTGCAATAAGAAAACCCCGGGTCTCGGCGAGGCCCGGGGTTTTCTTTATGTGCCTGGAGCAATCACGCGCGGCGTCAGATTTCTTCAATCCGGTAGGAGTGCACAATCTCCACCCCCGCGCTGCCCAGCATGATGGACGCGGAGCAATACTTCTCCGCGGACAGTTCCACCGCCCGCGCCACCTGGGCCTCCTTGATGTTGCGGCCGCGCACCACAAACTCCATCTCGATCTTTTCGAACGGTGCCGGCACCGCATCCGGACGATGCCCCTTGAGTTCCACATGACAGCCGATCACGTCCTGGCGGGCCTTCTCCAGGATACTCACCACATCGTAAGATGCGCACCCACCCACCCCCAGCAGGATCATCTCCATCGGGCGTACGCCGTTGTTTTTCTGACCACCTTCCATCACCACGGCATTGCCGCTGCCGGCCTCACCCAAGAATGTCAGCCCATTTACCCAGGTCACCCGACCCTGCATAACGCCGCCCGCCATGGAACTCTCTCCTTCAGATTTGATGAGGGCCGGGAGCTTATCACAACCGTCGCCCATTTCTGCAGCATGAAGTGACAGTCAGCGGCTGCCTCTCCCCTTTGCCGATAAGTAAGCCTTCACTTACGACGGTTGTAAGCGCTGTCAACAACCGTTATAAACACTACCCGACCCAAGCTCTCCGCAAAAAGTGGTCCAGATCACATTGCGGAGCTTTGCCGCGCCCAGCCCCTGTTGGCACCGGTGTTTTAGCGGGATAATCATTCTTTACCCGGGATCAGGCACAAAAAAATTCTAGAAAAGGAGTAGATCCGTGACGGTCGCTACCGAAGATACCCTGTCTACTGGCAACATCGAAGACTTCCTCGCCCACTGCCACCGCCGCCGCTACCCGGCCAAAAGCACCATCATTTACGCCGGCGATCGCTGCGAATCCCTGTATTTCATCATGCGCGGTTCCGTGACGGTGCTGATCGAGGATGACGAAGGCCGCGAGATGATCGTTGCCTACCTGAACGATGGCGACTTCTTCGGTGAAATGGGCCTGTTTGACCAGGACACCCGCAGCGCCTGGGTGCGCACCAAGACCGAATGTGAGGTGGCGGAAATTTCCTACAACAAGTTCCAGGAGCTGAGCCGTCAGCACCCGGAATTCCTGTTTGCGCTCGCCACCCAGATGGCCGGCCGCCTGCGCAATACCACCCGCAAGGTGGGTGATCTGGCGTTCCTCGATGTGACCGGCCGCGTGGCCCGTACCCTGCTCGACCTGTGCAACGAGCCGGATGCCATGACCCACCCGGAGGGCATGCAGATCAAGATTACCCGCCAGGAAATTGGCCGTATCGTCGGCTGCTCCCGCGAGATGGTAGGCCGGGTACTGAAGACTCTGGAGGAACAGGGACTGGTCTCCGTAAAAGGCAAAACCATGGTGGTCTACGGCACCCGCTGACCGCTGAGATCTTTGTGACTGAGGCGATCTTCGGATCGCCTTTTTTGTGCCTCATACACCGTGACCGCGCGGCGCGAAATAGTGACATCCCCACTGCGACATTATGCTTCCCCGGTGAATGTCCGAGGGGTGATCTATGCGGAATCGTCACGGACCCGCTCAGCGTTATCGCTGTGCGTCATTTATCGCACTACTGACCCTGTTATTTGTCGCCGCATGCGGCAAGCATGAGACGCCGGCTAACATCGCAGCGGGCACTAACACCCCGGAGAAAAGTGCCCCGGCGAAGAGCACGTCGGTGACGGATGCAGAGTACGTTGAAGCCGGTGATCTCACAGAGATCAAAAAACACGGCACCATTCGCTTCGTCAACCTTACCGGCCCCGCGGAAAACATGCTGCCCCGTGACAGCATCGTCACCCTGCGCAGTCTCGAACTCGCCAATAAATTTGCGGAAAAGCTGAAGCTTGAGCCTTTGTGGATCAAGGCCCGTACTCCTCAGGAGGCACTCGAACTGGTCAAGTCGGGGAAAGCGGATGTGGCGGCCTACACACTTACCGACACACCCGCCCGCCGCGAACTGGTCGACTTTAGCGTGCCGTTGATGCAGGCGCGGCACAAGCTCATCACCGGTATCAATGGGCCGGATATCAGCGATCCGGCAAAACTCCGCGATGTCGAACTGATCGCCCAAAGCGGCTCCACTTATGTGGACACCGCAAAACGCCTCCTCACCGAATATCCGCAGGCCAATCTTTCCACGCTGGAGGCGGTGGTTTACGAAAACCGTGAAGCACTGGTGGATCTGCTCAACGAAAAACCCAACCGCGTCGCCATTCTGGATGACTACATCGCCAATAACATGCAGAGCTACCGCAATGACGTGCGCACCGGCGCCGATGTCTCCGACAGCGAAAACATTGCCTGGGCGGTACGTAAGGATTCAAAGCAGTTACTCACCACGCTCAATAATTTTCTGACCAAAAACCTCGCAAAGCCCCCGGAAGACCGCATCGTCGACTGGAACCAAATCAAGCAATCCGGTGTTATCCGCTTTCTGACGTACAACCGTCCTTCGGTCTACTACCTATGGAAAGGTGTGCTGATGGGATTTGATTACGACCTGGCAAAATCCTTCGCCGATAAACACGGGCTGCAACTGCAGGTGATTGTGGTTCCCTACAACGAAACATTGATCGACTGGCTGAAAGCGGGGCGAGGGGATTTTGCCGGCGCACTGAAAAACATTACCCAGGAACGTCGGGACATGGGTATTACCTTCACCAATTCCTATAGGGAAACCCCGGAGCAGACGGTAAGCAATCGGCACAAGCCCAAAATTCAACAAATTCAGGATTTGGCGGGACGCACCCTGACACTGCGCGCATTCTCGCCGTTCATTGCCACGGGCCGAGCCCTACAACGCAGTGGTATCGATGTAACCGTCGAAATAGCACCTCCGGAAATGGCCATCGCGGAAATCCTCTCGAAGATCGCGCAAGGCGAGCTGGATGCCACCATCGTGGATTCCGACGATGTTCTGATGGCGGCATCACTGCAACCGGATCTTCTGCCCGGCACGCTGGTCAGCGATCCGAGACCCCAGGGCTGGATGGTGATGCCACAGAACCAGGAGCTTCTGAAAAAGCTCAATATATTCCTGGCCAAGTACCGCAAGACGGAACAGTACCAGCAAAAAGTCGCCGCCTATTTCGAACCCAACAAGCGATTTACCCAGAGAGTTTCCGCGCGGGTTATTCCTGGGGAGGATCTGTCGCCCTACGACAAGCTCGTAAAAGACTCCTCGCTGGAACACGGGTTTGACTGGCGTCTCGTCGTCGCGCAGATGTGGCAGGAGAGCAACTTCAATCCCAAGGCGGTATCGCCAGTCGGCGCTCAGGGACTGATGCAGGTAATGCCCGCCACGGCGGAGGAGATGGGTTATCCACCCCCACTGTTCGATCCCAACCGCAATATCCAGGCCGGCGTCAAATACCTGAACTGGGTGCGCGATCGCTTTGAACCGACACTTCCGACCATCGAAAAACTCTGGTTTACCCTCGCCTCATACAACGCGGGTTACGGCCATTTGCTGGATGCCCGCCGACTGGCCAAGGAGCTGGGGCTGAATCCGGACGTCTGGTTCGGAAATGTCGAGGAAGCCATGCTGAAGCTGTCTGAACCGAAGTACTTCAGCAAAGCACGCTACGGTTACGTGCGCGGCGCGGAACCTGCGCAGTATGTGCGCAATATCAGCAATCTCTACTACGCCTACACCGACGTCGCCAGTGGCGATATCAGCGCCCATTCACCCCAGCACTTTTACGCCAACCCGACGGTTGCGCCTCCCTGGCGCTCACAGCGGGAAAGGCCATAGGACAATAATTCACGGCGCCTTAGTCAAGCCACGCCCAAGTCAAACCACGCCCAGTACCCACTCGGGCGGGCTTGGAGCACCCCCGCCCCGACCGGCAGAGCCCCCCCCTGCGCACAATTATCGGACTGGTGTCCAGAATATTTCACTGTCTTTGCACCAATATTGACCCTAAATCGCACAAAAAACATCATAATGCACCAAAATAGCGCCAAAATGGAGAATTTTACGCTGCTTAAAGACCAAAATTAGCAATATATTCTTTATGGCACTGGTACGTTGGTTGCAGCCATCTCGATATAAACGAATAACAGTCTTAGGAAGAACACATGAGAGACGATAACAAGCGCCATCTCCGGCTTAAAAAATCTCACCTGGCACTCGCCATGTCCTGCGCCACCCTGCCGCTCCCGCAGTTTGCTCTCGCACAACAGACAGATTCGCAAAGTAAACCGGTATTTGAGGAAGTCGTGGTTACCGCTTCCCGCCGGGAAGAAAGCGTGATGGATACCCCCATCAATATCTCCGCGGTAGACGGCGACAAGATCGAAGATTTGCGCCTGAACGATATCGCCAAGCTCGCCTACTACACCCCCGGACTGACCGTGGTCGATCGCGGCCCGCGCAATCCGGCACCGGATCTCATAGTGCGCGGCCTCAACACTGGGGGACTGGGCCCCGGTTTCGACAGCAGCGCTGTCGCCACTTACCTCGGTGATACGCCGGTCACCGTAGATCTGAACCCCGTCGACCTGGAGCGGGTAGAGGTACTGATCGGCCCTCAAGGCACACTGTACGGTCAGGGTACTCTGGGAGGTGCCATCCGCTATATTCCCCGCAAGGCGGAGTTCGGCGAGTACGGCGTCACCTTGCGCGGCAATACCAGCAGCAATACCGAGAGTGACAGTTTCGGCCACGAATACGGCACCACATTGAACTTGGGCTTCAGCGACACCCTGGCCCTGCGCATGAACCTGGACAAGATTTCCGATCCGGGCTTTATCGATTACAACTACGTGGTACGCGAGGCCGGCGTCTCCAATCCCGAGCCAGACTTTTCAGATCCCCAGGATGTAGCGACCAATTTACGCCGGGTGAAAGACGCCAACGGCGCGGACATCACCTCTGGTCGTATCAACCTGCGTTGGGCGGCCACCGACTGGCTGGAAGCCAACTTGTGGCACTACTACCAGGACACCAAAGCAGAGGGGCGCCAGCAGGCCAACCAGCTCGCATTCGGTACCGGCCCCTACGAATCTGCCGCGCGTTTCGAAGAACCCAACCACTACAAAAACCAACTCACCAGCCTGGAAGTGAGTGCGGATCTCGGCTTCGCCGAGGCAACCCTGGTCTACGGCGAGGCCGAGTACGACGAAGTAGGACAGCGCGACCAAACCGACCTGCTGCTGGGATTTGAGTACGGTTACGAAGAGTTCCCCAGTTTCTCCGCCTACACCCGCGAAGAAGCCCAAAGGGAATCCGAGACGATCGAGCTGCGCCTGGTGTCCCAGAACGAGGACCCTGTCTCCTGGGTAGCCGGTTACTTCACCACGGAATACCAGCTCGACGCGGTAAGCATGGAGTTCACCCCGGGGTTTGACCAGTTTGCCGTCGACAACTTTGGCGGCGAGCAGTTACGTCCAGACAGCCTGGAATACATCGAGCTCACCGATGACTTCGGCAAGGAGTCAGCCTTCTACGGCGAAATCAGTTACCAGATTACCGACACATGGTCGGTCACTGCGGGCTACCGCGCCTACGAGTATGAATCCGATATCACGGGCGGCTATGGTCTGCCTCTGTCGGACACCGTGTGGGGAGGAGCCAGCCCCGACGAAATATCCGTGGATCTCGGCCGCAATATGGGGGACGACAGCGGAGACCTGTTCAAGCTGAACTCATCCTGGGATATCAGTGAGCGTGGCATGGTGTACTTCACCTACTCCCAGGGATATCGGATCGGCGGTGTCAACGCCGTGCCGGAATGTACCCCGGAGCAGATCGCAGAAAGCGATCAAGAGCTGTGCGCGCAAGAGCACGAACTGTTCTTTGCACCGGACCTGATCGACAACTACGAAATTGGCTACAAAGGACTGCTGGGCGATCGCGTATCCCTGAGCGCAGCCCTGTACTATATCGACTGGACCGATCTGCAGGTGGCGTCAACCACTGACATCGGCAACCTGCCGATCCTGGTGAACGGCAAAAATGCGTTCAGCCGCGGCGCGGAGCTGCAAGGCCAGTGGATCATCCAGGACAACCTGGACCTGAGCTTCAGCTACGCCTATACCAATGCCGAGTTGACCGAAGAAGCCGAGGGCCTGGTGGGGTCCTATACCGTGGAAAAAGGTGCGCGCCTTCCTGGCCACGCCGAACACTCCGGTGCACTAAATCTGAATTACAGCACCCGGTTACTGGGCAGAGATCTGCTGCTGAATTACGGCGTGGCGTTTTCCAGTGACGTATATAACTTGCCCGGTGGTCCGGAAGACCCACTGTATGAGATCGACGAAGACTCCGGTGAGCGCATCGCCGGAGATCGTGGCGGTGAAGCCATTCCCGGTTATGCCATACACCATTTTTCCGCAACCTTCGAACAGGAGGACTGGCAGGTACAGGCTTTTGTCGATAACCTGTGGAACAAGTACTACATTACCGGAACCCGTACCAACCGTCGCTCCGACGTTCTGCAAAGCGAAACCCAGGGGCCCGGTACCATGTACGGTGATTTCACCCTGCGTTCCTACGCCCAGTATGTCGGTAACCCACGCACAGTCGGCGCGCGCGTAAGCTACCGCTTTTAACGGCACGCGAAAAAATCGATAGTGCAAAAAGCCGGTCTGGATTCTCCGGGCCGGCTTTTGTATTTTTCTGCCATGCAATATTCAAATTCATCCGACAGTAATGAAATACAGCAACGCGCTGTACAAGCCCTGAACCGCGGCGACATGAAACGTCTTGCGGTTCTCGCAGACCAGTTGCAACAGGTGAATCCCGGGTGTGCCGATGGCTGGTTCTTTGCCAGTATCGCGAGCGCCTCTATGGGCCATATCCGTCGCGCCCTGGAGTTTGTGGATCACGCACTTGAACTCGCACCAAGCAACACGGAATACCTGTCGCAAAAAGCTCGCTGCCATATACAGATTCATCAAGTCAGCAACGCACGCACCACTGCCGATCAGGGAATGTCGATGCGACCGCAATCCGCCTTGCAACTGGATACGTTCGGGGTCGTTTACAGCAAAACCGGAGATCACGGCAAGGCCGCCAACGCGTTTCGGTTAGCGGTAGAAAAGCAACCGGAAAGCCCGCAGTTTCAGTTTAATCTCGGCAGTGCCGAGCAGTTTCTCGGCAATCTGGATGCAGCGCGATCCGCCTATGAGCGTGCGATTGCTCTGCGTCCGGATTTTGCCCGCGCTCACTGGGCCCTTTCCGAACTGGAGAAGAATCTTTCGGAAACAGGACGGCTTCCACAGCTGCGGACAGTATCCCAGACTCGCGCCTACGCACCGGAGGAACAGCTCTATCTCGCCCATGCCATATCCCGGGAATTAGAGCGAGAGAGGGATTTCCAGGGGGCGTTCAGAACACTGGAAATCGCTAAACAAACCTACAAAAACAAAGTTCGTTACGACTTTGCACGCGACCAGAACATCTTCAACAAGGTTAAAAGCGCCTTTTCCTCGCAGGATCCGGCACCGCAGGATGAACGGGGTAACGAGGTCATATTTGTACTGGGTATGCCACGCTCCGGTACTACATTGATCGAACAGGTACTGCATAACCATTCACAGATACACTCCCTTGGAGAATTACAGGAATTTCCACTGGCGGTAAAACACGCCTCCGCCAGCCGTTCACCATCTGTGCTGGATGACAGCGTATTTGAGGGGCTGAAAAAGGCCGACAGACAAGCCATCGGTGAGGAATATCTGACACATATCAGCGATCGGCTGCAGGCAAGTGGCACCAAGGCGCAGCGGTGGATCGACAAATTACCGATGAACTTTCTCTATCTGGGGCTTATTGCGCAATGTCTGCCTGGAGCAAAGTTCATTCAGTTGAATCGCCACCCCCTCGACACCTGTCTGAGCAATTACCGGCAGTTATTCTCGTTCCAGTTTGCCTACTACCACTACAATTTCGACCTGCGAGATACGGCCCGCTATATCGTTGAATACCATCGCCTGATGGAACACTGGAAAACCGTATTTCCGGATCGGATTCATACGGTAAGCTACGAAAATTTCACCGTGCACCCCGAGCGGGAGGCACAGTCGATCATGAAATTTCTGGCGTTGCCATGGGAAGCTGAGTGCCTGGAGTTTCATCGCGCCAATACGGCGGTGTCCACCGCCAGCAGCGTACAGGTGCGGCAACCCATCTATCGCAGTGCAGTGGAGCGCTGGCGCAAGTATGAAAAAGAACTGCAGCCGGCCGTAACTATATTTGAGAAGGCCGGCCTGCTCTGATCAGTTGAACAATTCCATCAGTCGACGTCCCGGCTCCGGCTCGCGCATAAACGCCTCCCCGACCAGGAACGCATCCACATTGTGACCACGCATTGCTGCCACATCGTCGGTAGTGTGGATACCACTTTCCGTCACCACAATGCGATCGTCCGGAATCAACTCCAGCAGTTTGAAAGTGGTTTCGAGTTGTACCTCGAAGGTGTGCAGGTTGCGGTTGTTGATACCGATCAGGCGGTTCGGCAACTTCAGCGCACGCTCCAGTTCTGCGCGATCGTGCACTTCCACCAGCACATCCAGGCCCAGCTCCAATGCCAGATCGTTGAGACCGGCGAGCTGTGTGTCGTCGAGGCAGGCGGCGATCAGCAGGATACAGTCGGCGCCAATGGCGCGGGCTTCATACACCTGATACGGATCGACGATGAAATCCTTGCGGATCACCGGCAGACGCACCGCATTGCGCGCCTGCTGCAGGTATTCATCGCAGCCCTGGAAGTAATCCACATCGGTCAATACCGACAGGCACGCGGCACCGCCCTTCTCATAGCTGGTGGCGATCTCGGCAGGGATGAAATCCTCACGGATTACGCCCTTGCTGGGAGAGGCCTTTTTGATCTCGGCAATCACCGCCGCTTCACCCGCGGCGATCTTGCTTTCGATCGCGCGCACAAATCCACGGCATGACGGCTGCTGCAGAGCGCGCTGCTGCATTTCATCCTGCGAAACCCGCTGCTTGCGCTCGGCAATTTCTTCCCACTTGCGCTGGACGATTGTTTTCAGAATCGTTGGCGTTTCCATAACTTCACTCTTTGAATGCGCTGGTAAAGGCGGCCAGCTCATTGATCTTCTCTCCGGCCAGCCCGCTGTAGATAGCGTCCTGAGCCATACTCACGCCTTCCGCGCGACTCGCGGCCACACCGCTCACGTAGATGGCCATACCGGCATTCATCGCGATGATATCCGCGGCCTTGTCGCCGGCGGCAGTTTCGCGCTTGCCCAGAGCGTCGCGAATCAACGCCAGCGAGGCCTCGGCCCCGTCGACACACAGGCCGTCCAGGTTCTGGCGCTCGATACCGAAATCTTCCGGGGAAATGGTAAATTTTTTCAGCTGCCCGTTTTTCAGCTCCCAACCGCGGGTATCCGCGGCAATACTGATCTCATCCAGGCCGTCGTCACTGTGCAATACCATCGCGTGCTCTGCACCCAGGCTTTGCAAGACTTCGGCGAGCACACGGGTGTAATGCGGATCATAGACACCAATCACCTGGCGCTTGACCCCGGCGGGGTTGGTGAGTGGTCCAAGTAAATTGAAAATCGTGCGCAGCCCCAAGGCCTTGCGCGGCCCGATCGCGTGGCGCATGGCGCTGTGGTAGCTCGGCGCGAACATGAAACCCACCCCCACGCCGTCGATGCAGCGGCCCACCTGTTCCGGGGTAAGAGGCAGATAAATACCGGCCTTTTCCAGCAGGTCTGCAGCGCCGGACGACGAGGAAACCGAGCGGTTGCCGTGCTTCGCCACCCGCGCGCCGGCGGCAGCGGCGACAAAACTGGACGCACTGGAGACATTGAACAGATTGGCACCATCGCCGCCGGTACCGACGATATCTACCGCGTGGTGGTGATCGATCTCCACCTTGGTGGCGAGCTCACGCATCACTTCCACGGCACCGGTGATTTCTTCCACCGACTCACCGGCCATACGCAGGGCAACCAGAAACGCACCAATCTGTGCGTCCTCGGCCTCTCCGCGCATGATCTGGCCCATGGCATCCCGCATTTCCTCGCGGGTCAGATGTTCGCCGTCCACCAGTTTGGCGATGACCTGTTGGATGTTCATTTTTTTGCTCCCCTTCCCTAAGTATTCGTACTCGGGGTTCGCAATTTCTCCGGCGCCAGATACGAAGGCGCTGATGCCGGGATCCGTTTGCGAGACCTTCTAAAACAGGGATGTTTTAGAAGAGCCCCCATGGATGGGTTCACGGCGTGTCTCGCAAACGAATCCTGGCAACAGTGCCGCCACCGATCCACCTACGAAGCGCCGCCAAAAAACCTCAAGACTCCAAAAAATTCCGCAACATATCGTGCCCATGCTGGGTCAGGATCGACTCCGGATGGAACTGCACGCCCTCCACCGCCAGCTCGCGGTGGCGCAGCCCCATGATCTCATCGACCTCACCGTCTTCGGTTTCCGTCCAGGCGGTGATCTCCAGACAATCCGGCAGGCTGCCCTTCTCTACCACCAGTGAATGATAGCGGGTGGCCTCGAATGGATTGGACAGCCCGTGAAACACGCCGATATTGTTGTGCACGATCGGCGACGTCTTGCCGTGCATCACCTGGCGCGCGCGCACCACGCGGCCACCGAACACCTGACCGATACTCTGATGGCCGAGACAGATACCCAGAATTGGAAGCTTCCCGGCATAGGTGCGGATGGTATCCATGGAAATACCCGCCTCATTGGGGGTACAGGGCCCGGGAGAAATCACGATTTTTTCCGGACGCAATTTTTCGATATCCGCAACGCGGATCTCATCGTTGCGCTTCACCACCACCTCCGCACCCAGCTCCGCCAGATACTGCACCACGTTGAAGGTGAAGGAGTCGTAGTTGTCGATCATCAGGATCATGATTCAGTTCCCTTTTCTTGCGACGTGCCGCCCCCGAGGTCACCCAGACGCTTCTGCAAGCGCGCGAGGGACTCCTGAGTGGCGCGCAGCTCGCGCAGAATTTCGGTCTGGCTCGGCGGCATCTGCAATTCATCCAG
Source organism: Microbulbifer pacificus (assembly GCF_002959965.1). Lineage (NCBI taxonomy): Bacteria > Pseudomonadati > Pseudomonadota > Gammaproteobacteria > Cellvibrionales > Microbulbiferaceae > Microbulbifer > Microbulbifer pacificus. The sequence goes on along the minus strand of NZ_PREV01000026.1, from coordinate 2,218,138 downwards.
CCGCCGCAGCTTCGCCTCTTCCAGATTGTTCAGTACCACACCAATGAACAGGTTGATCATCACAAATGCGCCCATCACCACAAAGCTGATGAAGTACACCCAGGCGTAGGGCATGGTCTCCATCGCGGTGTACATGATGTCCGTCCAGTCCTCGAAGGTAACGATACGGAACAGGCTCAGCAGCGCAATGGGCAGACTGCGCCAGTGGGTGGGGTCGATTTCATGAAACAGGAAATAACCGGCCACCGCGTAAATGTAAAAGATGATTCCCATCAGCAGACTGATATGGAACATGCTGGGCAGACTGCGCAGCAGGGTATCCACCAGCAGGCGCAGCTCCGGAAACGCCGATACCAGGCGTAATACCCGCAGCACCCTGACCAGTCGCGCCAGGGTCGCCATCGGCCCCGCGGCGGGAATCAGGCTCAGCACGATGATGGTGAAATCAAAACAGTTCCAGCCATTGGCGAAGTAGCGCCACGGGCGATTGCCGTGGGCCGCAATCTTGATCGCCGCCTCCACCATGAAGGCCAGAAGGATCAGCTGGTTGATACCGTGCAGCACGCCACTGAAACGCTCCACCACCCAGGTGGATGTTTCCAGTCCCACCACCACGGCATTGATCGCAATCAGAGCGATGATGATCTGATTGAACAGCGGCAGATCCACCAACTGGCGGCACTGCTCTGTAAAACTGCGCTTTTGTTGTACTGAGATTTCGCTCATCGGTTTAACAGCATCCAATGGTTACACAGTAAAAATTATTGCCCGGTGGCGATGGCCACCGCGCGGAACAGTGCCCGCGCCTTGTTCATGGTCTCATCCCACTCGGATTGCGGATCGGAATCCGCCACCAGACCGGCACCGGCCTGCACATAAATTTTTTCGTCCTTGATCACCGCGGTGCGAATGGCAATCGCGGTATCCATATTGCCGTTCCAGGCGAGATAACCCACGGCGCCGCCGTAGACCCCGCGTTTCTCCGGCTCCAGTTCGTCGATGATTTCCATGGCGCGGATCTTCGGCGCACCGGACAGCGTTCCCGCTGGGTGTGCCGCGCGCAGAGCATCGATGCCGGTGAGTCCTGGCTTGATCCTGCCGGTGACGTTGGACACGATGTGCATCACATGGGAGTAGCGCTCCACCACCATTTTTTCCGTGACCCGCACACTGCCGGTCTCGGCCACACGCCCCACATCGTTGCGCCCGAGGTCAATCAACATCAGATGTTCGGCGATCTCCTTCGGGTCCGCCAGCAGATCCCGCTCCAGCGCCCGATCCTGCTCTTCAGTCGCGCCGCGACGGCGGGTGCCGGCAATCGGGCGTACGGTCATGTCACCGTCTTCCAGGTGTACCAGAATCTCCGGACTTGAGCCCACTACCTGGTGGTCACCGAGATCAAGGAAATACATATAGGGAGAGGGGTTGAGACTGCGCAGGGCACGGTAGAGATTCAGCGGCGGGACGTTGAACGGCGCCGACAACCGCTGCGACGGCACCACCTGCATCACATCGCCGGCGAGGATATATTCCTTCACCCGATGTACGCCCTGCTTGAATTTTTCTTCGCCGAAATGCGAGGTAAATTCCTGTTCCGCAGTGTGATCGCCATCGATCCCCAGTGGGTCGACACGGGTGAGCGGCTGAGACAGTTGTCCTACCAGTTCGTCGAGACGGCGCTGAGCCTGCTCCATCGCGCCCGCCTGAGCGGGATCGGCGTGCACGATAAAAATCACCGCGCCGGCGAGATTATCGAATACCACCAGTTCGTCGCTGACCATCAGCAGAATGTCGGGGGTACCGAGAGTGTCCGGTGGGCAGCTGTCAGCGAGCTTTGGCTCCACATAACGGACACAATCGTAGCCAAAGTAGCCGACGAGGCCGCCATTAAAGCGTGGCAGACCTTCAATTTCCGGGACCTTATAGCGCTCTTTGAACGTCTCCACAAAAGCCAGCGGGTCTTTTACCTGCAACTGCTCTATGACTTTGCCGTCACGCTCGATGCTGACCTCGTGCCCGGATGCGCGCAACACGGTGCGCGCAGGCAGGCCGATGATGGAATAACGCCCCCATTTTTCCCCGCCCTGCACGGATTCGAACAGGTAGCTGTAGCGACCGCCATCGCGCGCGGCGAGCTTCATGTAGGTGGTCAACGGGGTTTCGATGTCGGCCAGTACACGACGGACAAGAGGTATGCGGTTAAATCCTTCAGACGCAAGTTGGGCGTATTCGCTGGGGGTCATGGTGACTCCGGTGTATGCAATGCTTCGATTTGTAGTACGGGGCCAGGATTGCGCATCTTTGGTGGAATCCTACCCGCGGGAAAGGCGCCCGTCGGACCAGCTCCTGGTCTTCAGGCTTCAGCGGATCAGTGGCGCCATCGCCAGCTGTTGATGTGGGGGGCAGTGCAGTTCAATGTCACTTTCTCGCAGCGTTGGGGTCGCAGCCTCGCGTTGCTTCCCTGTATTCCGGCGAGCAAGTGTACAAATCTCTGGTAGGGGCGGCAAGCACCAGATTTTGTTGCTCCGTTGTGGCCCTTTGCGGTCCTTTGTGACCGAATGACCGAATGAGGGAGAGTGGCGCCGGGGCGCCACTTCTCAAGAACCTCAGACCTGCGCCAGTTCCGCCCGCATGGCCTTGACCACTTCGGCGTAGTCAGCGGCATTGAAGATCGCGGAACCAGCGACGAAGCTGTCCGCACCCGCCTTGGCGATTTCGCGGATATTGTCCTTGGTCACGCCACCATCGATTTCGAGGCGGATGTCGAGGCCGGAGTCGTCTATGAGTTTGCGCGCTTCGGTGAGCTTGCCGAGGGTGGCGGGGATGAATTTCTGGCCGCCGAAGCCGGGGTTTACGGACATGAGCAGGATCATATCGAGTTTATCCAGTACGTATTTCGCCGCGTCGAGGCTGGAGGCGGGATTGAATACGAGGCCTGCTTTGCAGCCGAGTGACTGGATCAGCTGCAGGGAGCGGTCGACGTGTCGGCTGGCTTCCGGGTGGAAGGTGATGTAGGTGGCGCCGGCGTCGGCGAACATACGGATCATGTCGTCGACGGGTTCGACCATCAGGTGGACGTCGATGGGGGCGGTGACGCCGTGGTTGCGGAGCGCCTTGCAGACCATGGGGCCGATGGTGAGGTTGGGGACGTAGTGGTTGTCCATTACGTCGAAGTGCACCCAATCGGCGCCAGCGGCGAGGACGTTGTCGACTTCTTCCCCCAATCGGGCGAAGTCGGCGGAGAGGATGGAGGGTGCAATTTTGTAGTCCGGCATGTTCTCGTCTCGGTGCTTTGGTTTTTGCCTGATTCCGGAGCTTCTCGTTTTGGTGGAGTCCGGTGGCGGTCGGGCGCTGGGTGGCGCTTTTCAGGACCGCTGTAAACCCATCCCTGGGAGCTTCGGCGCAAACATCCTGTTTGCGACGATCCTGAAAAGCGCCACCCAGCACCCGACCTTCAATTTGAATTTCTGTGCTTCGTGGATGATTGAGGCTATTCAGCCCGCAGCCTTTCTTCCAGATTATTCAATCTTTCCGGGGTACCCACATCACACCAGTCGCCCTCATACACTTCCGCCTGCATCAGGTCTTCGTTGTGGGCGAAGACTTCGCCGAGGCCATAGCGCTCGCGCGCATTGGGGTAGCCTGTCAGTATTTCCGGTTTCAGGTAGCTGATGCCGGCAAAGGTGTAGCGCGGTTTGGTGGTGCCGGAGAGCAGGCCATTGTCTATACCAAAGTCACCTTCAGGATTATGCGGTGGGTTCGGCACCATCAGCAGGCGCCCCGGGCAGTTTTGCGGCAACGGGTTGCAAAGCCAGCTGGAAAAATCGAAGTCGCACCAGACGTCGCCGTTGGCCACCAGAAATGGCCCTTCCCCCAGCAACGGCAGAGCCTTGGTGATGCCGCCTGCAGTTTCCAGCGGTTCGCTTTCCTCGGAGTAGCGAATTTCAAGCCCAAAGCGCTCGCCGCCGCCGAGATGGTCGCGGATCTGGCCGCCGAGGTGCGCGAGGTTGATGACAACCCGCTCGACACCGGCCGCCGAGAGACGCTCGAGGGTGTATTCGATCAGGGGCTTGCCGAGCACCGGGATCAATGGTTTGGGCATGCGGTCGGTGAGCGGGCGCATGCGCTTGCCAAATCCGGCGGCGAGTACCATGGCGGTGGGGGCCGATGTAAGTTTGTGTGTCATGTTGGTCTTATCGGACGACTTCGGTTTCCGCGGGGTGACGTTCGCCAGCGGTGCGGTAATCGCGGTACCAGTCCTGCTGCTCGATCAGCGGCAGGATTTCGGTGCGGAACCAGTCGGCGAAGGGCCGGGTTTCCGGGTATCGCTCACTGACTTCCAGGGTATAGCGGATCACCAGGGGCAGATCCGGCAGGTAGCCGTGCTTGCCATCGCGCAGGTACAGGCGCGGAAAAAGACCGAGGACTTTGAAGTGGCGCTGTAATCCGATCCAGTCAAACCAGCGCAGGAAGGTTTTGGGATCGACTTCCGGGATGATGCCGGCGTCCATGGCGGAGGAGGCGTAGGCAAGCGCCCAGTTTTCCACCTGTTCCCGCGGCCAACGGATGTAGCAGTCCCTCAGCAGGGAGACGAGATCGTAGGTGACCGGTCCCCACACAGCGTCCTGGAAGTCGACCACGCCGGGGCGCTCGCCGCTGCGCATCATCAGATTGCGACTGTGATAGTCCCGGTGCACCAGTACCTGCGGCTGACTGCTGGCACTGTCGAGCAGGTGGGCGAAGGTGCGCTCCAGCAGATGGTGCTCGTCGGCACTCAGCTCCCGCCCCAGTAGTTTGCCGATCAGCCATTCCGGCAGCAACGACATCTCCATGTGCAGCAGTTCACGGTTGTAGGGCGGGAACAGCCCTTCGGCACGCGGGATCTGCTGCAGGCAAAGCAGCTCATTGATGACTTCCGCGTAGAGGCCGGCGACGCTGTCAGAATTGAGCATTCGCAGGAGCTGAATGTCACCCAGGTCCTCCAGCAGCATAAAGCCGTGCTCGACGTCCGCGGCGATCACCAGCGGGGTGTGAACACCGTTCCGCCGCAGATAGTCAGCGAGTGCAACAAAGCGGTTGATGTTGGTTTTGCTCGGAGGAGAATCCACCGCAATCAGTGCCGGCGTGGTATCGGTGCGGAAATAGCGGCGGAAACCGGCGTCCCCGGACAGCGACTTCAGATTCAGGCTGTGCTCAAGCGGCGGCACATCCAGTACTTCATGCCCGGACTGGAGGGCACGAGCGGCCCACTGGCGCAGCGCTTCGCGACGCTCATCCGGGGCCTGGGTTACACATTCATTCATCCGCCACCTGCTCTGGTCGATACTGCTGATTCGGAGAGATCACTTTGCGAGCGCCTGAAAACTGCGCATTGTAACGGCGCTGGCGATGCGGATCACCCGCTATTGTTTCCATGGTTACGGCCATTCAAGTAGAATCGACCGCTGATTTTTGCGCGCCAGCCTGCCAGCGCCCCTGCCATTTCCAGTCTTTGTCACAAGCGCTGACCTCTCAGCACTTCCACACTGGCGGAATAAACCCTGGCGGACGGGCTCCGCAACCACCCCGGATCGCGCGCACTCGCCAACGGAACAGACTCTAAAGATAGCCGGAACCATTCACTCGATGCTGGAAGCTTCCCGCTGGCGCCACCTTGCGCTGGCCATTGGACAATTATCACGCCCGCGCTCTCTCGCATTGGGCCTGCTCGCGGCCCAGCCCCTGTGGACGCTGCCCGCGATTGCGGACACGGCCACCGGTGCCCAACCCGGAACCCCTCCGGCGGCACAGCCGGAAGCAAATCCCTACCTCTACCTCGACTGGTTTCCAAAGAACCAGCTGGATCCCGTCGAGCGCAGTCTGCTGGCCCCGGTATGCGGCGGCACCTTCATCGAGCCTCCGCGCACCTATCCCAATGCCAATCTGCTGCCGGAAGAGGCCCCCCTGCGCGCTACCGCGGACAGTTCCAACTGGCTGGAAGACGGCACGGCACAGCTGCGTGGTAATGTGCACATTACCCAGGGTTACCGCCAGCTGTTTGCCGATCAGGTGGACGTGAACCGGGAAGAGAGCACGGCCTACCTGAGCGGCGCCATCGAAATGCGCGAACCCAGCCTGCTGGTGCGGGGCAAGGCGGCAGAGGTACACACCGACAGCAAAGCGGCATCCATCGAAGACGCCACCTATGTGGTGCACGACGAGTTCGTACACGGCTCCGCCCGCTTCGCCTCGCGCGAGGCCAGTGGCGAGCTGATTCTCACCGATGGCAGTTACACCCGCTGCGAACCAGACGACGTTTTCTGGCGCATGAGCGGTGGCGAGATCACTATCGACAATGTGGAGCGCCAGGGAACCGCGCGCAATGTGCGCCTGGAAATCGCCGATGTCCCGGTGTTCTATTTCCCCTACCTGCGCTTCCCGGTGGGCAGCGAGCGCATGTCCGGCTTCCTGTTTCCCAGCATCAGCAACAGCGATGAGAATGGCTGGGATATCGCCGTGCCCTACTACTGGAACATCGCCCCGCAGCTGGACGCCACCATCATCCCCCGCTATGTGCAGTACCGCGGCACCGGGCTGGAACTTGAAACCCGCCACCTGAGCCCGTGGTTCAATACCGAACTGCGCATGGCCGATCTGCCCAATGACAAGGGGGGTAACGACGACGATGCGCAGCGTCTGATCAATGAGGGCTTCCCGGAGGATCTGGTGCTGCCCGCCAAGGGAGAGGATCGCTGGTTTGTAAACCTGGATCAGCAGGGCGGCAATGGCGGCTTGTGGCGTACGCGCATCAATTACACCAAGGTCAGCGACGCGGACTATTTCCGCGATCTGGACAACGCCGAGCTGGAAACCCCGCAGATCACCAACCCCCGTACGCTCACCGCGCTCAACCAGTCCGCGGAGGCCAGCCTCACCAGCGAGCACTGGTTCGCGGGTATCCGCGCCCAGGAATACCAGCAGCTGGTCAAGGATGCATTCGATACCTACAGCCAGCTGCCCCGGGTCAACCTGAACGGCAACTACAAGTGGAATGACTGGCAGTTGCTGATGGATCACGAGATCACCAGTTTCGACCATGCGGACACCCAGACCGTCCGTTTTATTGCCAATGTGGACGACCCCGACAGTGAAACCTCGTTGACGCGGAATTTCGTCAATGCCACACGCACCTATGTGGAATACAGTTTTGGCTGGGACAAACAGTGGCTGTGGGGCTTCCTCAACCCGAAAGTGACCGGTATCTACCTCGGCTATGACCTCGCCGAGACCTTCCTTGCCGACCCGGCCCACAACACGCCGGAAACGTCCGCGGGTCAGCTCACCATCGACAGCGGACTGTTTTTCGAGCGCTACGGTAACCTGTTGCAGCGTGAGTACATCCAGACTCTGGAGCCGCGCCTGTTCCTGATGGCGAGCAGCAACGCCGACCAGAGCGATTTCCTGAACGTGAGTACCAAGGGCGACGACGGCGGCAACGACCTGCTGTACGACACCTCGCTGTTCACCTTCAGTTACGACCAGTTATTCCGCGACAGCCGCTTCAATGGCCACGATCGTATCGACGATGCCGATCGCGCGGCTCTCGGCCTCACCACCCGTTTTATCGACCCGCGCAGCGGGCGCGATCTGTTCTCCGCCAGTGCCGGACAGATTTTCTACTCGGAAAGCAGCCGTATCGAGTTGCGGGAGTTCATCGAGGAAGTACCGCGCTCCGAGTTCGCCGCGCGCCTCGAGAGCCGCCCCACAGACGCCCTGCGGATCAGTAGTGAAGTGATCTACCATGACACGGACCACACCATTAACCGCGGCAACGTGACCCTGCGCTACCTGGACAGTGATTTCCGCCTGCTCAATGTGGGTTATCGCTACCTGCGCAAGGAAGAAGTTTACGACTCCACCGACTCCTATCTGGTGCAGGGACCGGTGAAGCAGGCGGATGTATCCACCGCCTGGCCCATCAACGATCGGCTGTCCATCCTGGCCGCGGCCGCTTACGATTTCACCTTCGACCGGGAACTGGAATACCTGGCGGGACTCGAATACGACACGTGCTGTTATCGCACCCGGCTGCTGTGGCGCCGCGAGCTGGATAACGACCTGGCGGACGTGGTGCCACCGGAAGAGCTGCAGTTTGACGAAGGCATCTATATTGAACTGCAGCTGAAGGGCCTCGCCGGTATCGGCGGCTCGGTGACCCGTATGCTCAGCCAGGGCATCGCCAACTTTGACCAGAGAGAAGTACTGAAACAGTGATGACAATAATGCAGATGTTCAACTTCCCCCGTCGCGGCGCGCTCGCCGTCGCCGCCCTGTGCGCCTGTTGCGCCCTCGCCCTGCCCGCTCAGGCGCAGGTGCAAAAGCTCGATCGAGTAGTGGCGGTCGTCGATGACGACGTGGTCATGGCCAGTGAGCTGCAGCAGCGTATGAACACCATTACCCAGCAGATCGCCGCCCAGAACGTGCAGGCCCCACCCATTGATATTCTGCGCCGCCAGGTACTGGAGCAGTTGATCATCGAGCGCCTGCAGTTGCAGATGGGCGCCCGCGCCGGTGTCACCATCCCGGAGGAAGAACTGGACCAGGCCATTGCCCGGGTCCAGCAGAACATGAACATGTCTCCGGCGGAGTTTCAGCGGAAGCTGGAGGCGGACGGCATATCCAACAATGCCTTCCGCCAGCAGATCCGCCAGGAGCTGATCATCCGCCGTGTGGAACAGGGCAGCGTGGCGCGCCGTATCCAGATTACCGATCAGGACATCAACAACTTCCTGCGCTCCAAGGAGGGTGAATTCTGGAAGTCCCCGCAATATCAGCTGGGGCATATCCTCATTCCTGTGGGCTCCAGCGCCCCGGCGGAGGAAGTCGCCGCGGCCCGCGCCAAGGCGGATGCGGTGTATGACAAAGCCAGCAAAGGCGAAGACTTCCGCGCTTTGGCCATTTCCAACTCCGCGGGCCAGAACGCCCTCCAGGGCGGCGATCTGGGCTGGCGTAAAACCGTGGAGCTGCCCACCCTGTTCTCCGATGCTCTCGATGGACTCAAAGTCGGTGAGACCACCAAGCCCTTCCGCAGCGACGCGGGTTTCCACCTGCTGAAAATTCACGAACAGCGCGGTTCTACCGAACAGGTGGTCGAGCAGACCAAGGTACGTCACATTCTGGTGAAGACCTCCGCGATCCGCGACGATGACGCCGCCTATAACCTGCTGACAGATCTGCGCAGCAAGATCGAGGCCGGCGAGCTCAAGTTTGAAGACGCCGCCAAGGAAAACTCCGAGGACATCGGCACCATGCTGCAGGGCGGTGATCTGGGCTGGTCCAACCCCGGACAGTTTGTACCGGAATTCACCCAGGCCATGAACAACACCCCGGTGGGTGAGATCAGCATGCCCTTCCGCAGCCAGTTCGGCTGGCACATATTGCAGGTCGAGGGCCGCCGCCAGCAGGATATGACCGAACAGTACATCCGCAACCAGGCCGCCAATCTGCTGCGCAACCGCCGCTACGAGGAAGAACTGCAAAACTGGCGTCAGGAAATCCGTGACCAGGCCTATGTGGAAATCAAACTTCCCGAGCTGACAGATCAGCCGCAACCCGGCGAATCCCAGCCGAGAAACGTTGAAGGCCAATAACCGCCCCAGTCATTCAAGGCCCATCCTAACCGCGATGATTCCCCGAATTGCACTCACTCCCGGCGAACCCGCCGGGATAGGCCCGGAGCTCGCCATCAAACTGGCGAGTTCCAGACGCGCACCGGATATCGCCGCCGCACAGATCATCGCCATCGCCGATCCCGAGCTGTTGCGGCAGGAAGCCGCGCGCCAGGGCAAGACACTGCGGCTGCTGCCATTTCAGCCCGACCAGCCCGCCGAGGCCACACCCGCCGACAGCCTGCACATTTTGCCGGTCGCACTCACGGAGCCTGCCAGTCCTGGACATCTCTGCCCAGCTAACGGCCCCTATGTGCTGGAGACTCTGAGACTTGCCGCCGATGGCTGCAAGCATCGCGCGTTCGATGCCATTGTTACCGGCCCGGTGCACAAGGGTGTCATCAATGACGCGGGTATTCCGTTCAGCGGACACACGGAGTATTTCGCCGAACAGGCGGGCGTAGAGAAGGTGGTGATGATGCTCGCCGCCGACGACCTGCGGGTAGCGCTGGCCACCACCCATTTGCCTCTGAAAGAGGTAAGCAGCGCCATCAACGGCGACGCGCTGCAGCAGGTACTGACCATCCTCAACCGCAGCCTGCAACAGCAGTTCCGCATCGAGCGTCCGCGCATCGGTGTGTGCGGTCTCAACCCCCATGCCGGCGAAGGCGGGCATCTGGGGCGCGAGGAAATCGAAGTCATCGAACCGGCGCTGAATGCCCTGCGCGCACTGGGCCTCGATCTCATTGGCCCGCTGCCCGCCGATACCCTGTTCACCCCACCGCAACTGGCGCGCTGTGACGCAGTCCTTGCCATGTACCACGACCAGGGGCTGCCGGTGTTAAAATTCAAGGGTTTCGGGCGCGCCATCAATATCACGCTGGGGCTGCCGTTTATCCGCACCTCGGTGGATCACGGCACCGCACTCAATATTGCCGGTCAGGGCATCGCCGATACCGGCAGCCTGATCGCCGCCCTGAGCCAGGCCATCGAACTGGTCCAGCTGCGCCAGCTGTAACCGGCGCCCCAACCTATTACTCACACGATTTTTTTCATGGACAATTTTTTCCAACACAAGGCGCGCAAGCGCTTCGGCCAGAATTTCCTCGTCGATGAGAACATCATCGAGCGCATCGTGCGCGCCATCGGCCCCAAGGACACCGACAAGCTGGTGGAAATCGGCCCCGGCCAGGGCGCCATCACCGCGCTGCTGCTGGACAAGTGCCCGTCGCTCACCGCGGTGGAACTGGACCGCGACCTGATCCCGATGCTCCAGTTCAAGTTCCGCGATTTCCCCGACTTCACCATCATCGAAAAGGACGCTCTGAAATTCGATTTCGGCAGCCTCGCCCAGGGTGAAAGTGAGCAACTGCGCATTGTCGGCAACCTCCCCTACAACATTTCCACGCCGCTGCTGTTCCATTTGCTGAGTTTCCGCGGCAAGGTGAAGGACATGCACTTCATGCTGCAGAAAGAAGTGGTGGACCGTCTGAGCGCGGTACCCGGTGCCAAGTCCTACGGTCGCCTGAGCGTGATGACCCAGTACCATTGCCGCGTACAGGGACTGTTCCCGGTGCCACCGCAGTCGTTCCGCCCGGCCCCCAAGGTGGACTCCGCCATCGTGCGCCTCATCCCGCACCAGACGCTGCCGCACCCCGCAAGCGATGAAGCCCTGCTGGAGCGCATCGTCAGTGTCGCCTTTCAGCAGCGCCGCAAAACCCTGCGCAACGCGCTGAAGCCCCTGTTCCCGGAGCTGGACCCGGAGCAGTTGCCGGTGGATGCAAGCCGCCGCCCGGAAACCCTGAGCGTGAAGGAGTATGTGGAGCTGGCGGAATTCTGCGGCAAGCTCACTCCATCACCGGATCAAGCGCAGTAAGCGGGGCAGGTTTTGGCAACATACGCAATCGGTGATATCCAGGGCTGCCTGGAGCCCTTCGAAAGACTACTGAAGAAAATCCGCTTCAATCCGGACAGAGACAGACTGTGGCTCGCCGGTGACATGGTCCACCGCGGTCCTGACAGCCTCGGTACCCTGCGTCTTCTTTACCAGCTCCGCCACCAGATCACCGCGGTGCTCGGCAATCACGACCTGCATCTGCTGGCCATCGCCCACGGCGCCAAGCGCCTCACCGACAAGGAGCACGACCTCGCCGAAGTGCTGCGCGCAAAAGACGCGGATACGTTACTGGGCTGGCTACAGGACCAGCCGCTGATGGTGCACAAGAAAGTCGCCGACAAATATTTCTCCATGGTGCATGCCGGTATCCCGCCCATGTGGAGCATGAGCCGGGCGCTGGAACTGGCGAGTGAAGTGCATCGCGCCCTGCGCGACCCGGCGATGACCAAAGCCTATTTCTACGGCATGTACGGCAACGAGCCGCACCTGTGGAGCGACCACCTGATCGGCGTTGAGCGTCTGCGCTCCATCACCAATTACTTTACCCGCATGCGTTTTTGCAAAGCCGACGGCACTCTGGACCTCATCACCAAACAGGGCCCCCTGGCCGCACACCACGACTACAAGCCGTGGTTCAGTTTCAAGGATCGCAAAACAAAAAACGACCGGATCATTTTCGGTCACTGGGCGGCGCTGGAGGGAGAAGCGAATACCAAGAACGTGTACGCGCTGGACACGGGATGTGTGTGGGGTGGTTATCTCACCGCGATGCGGTTGGAGGATGAGGAATTCTTCTGCGCGGACTGCGCCTTTTAAATTCGCCGCACAATCACGTATCCCGACTTCCGGCGGGCCACATAAGACCCGCGGGGTCGCAGGACTCGAAGCATTCCCGGGTAAACCATCACAACCGCTGCCGTCAGGTTATTGCACAGGTGCAGCAACACAGCAGCACTCTTCTCGTGGGCAAAAACCCAGCGTCAACGCAAAACAGAATTCAATAATTGCGCCATTCAATCGCAGGCGCACCACACCGGATTACAGGCAATAAAAAGCCGCACTTCTTACTTCGAGGTGCGGCCTCTTAATTAGCAGCGAGAGTTCGGGCTTCAGTTGTCCGAAACATATCCCCGTGGATTCTGCGACTGCCAGCGCCAGGTATCTTCCACCATTCGCTTCAGGTCGTATTCCGCCTTCCAATCCAACTCCCGCTGGGCGTATGTGGGGTCGGCATAGCACTCGGCGATGTCGCCCGGACGACGCGGCACGATCTGGTAAGGGATTTCACGGTCTGACACCTCGGCGAAGGCGCGCACGATTTCCAGTACCGAACTACCACGACCGGTACCCAGGTTGTAGGTGTAACAGCCCGCGTCGGTGCCAGTGCTCTGCAGCTTGTTTAACGCCGCCAGATGACCGCGGGCCAGATCCACCACGTGAATATAATCCCGCACACCAGTGCCATCCGGGGTGGGGTAGTCGTTACCAAATACCTGTAACTGCGGCAGGCGGCCTACCGCCACTTGGGCCACATAGGGCAACAGGTTGTTGGGTATTCCCGCGGGGTCCTCTCCGATACGTCCGCTCTTGTGGGCACCAATGGGATTAAAATAGCGCAACAGACTGACTTTCCAGGTATTCCCCGGCGCGCTGCACAGATCTCGCAAGATGTCTTCCACCATCAATTTACTCGCACCATAGGGGTTGGTGGCACCGGTGGGGAAGTCCTCGCGGATGGGAACGCTGGCGGGGTCGCCGTAGACCGTGGCCGAGGAGCTGAAGATCAACTGGTTTACACCAAACTCCTGCATTACCTCGCACAGGGTCAGCGTACCGGCAACATTGTTCTGGTAATAACGCAGGGGCTGGGACACAGACTCCCCAACGGCCTTCAATCCAGCAAAATGGATTACGGCGGAAACGGCGTGATTGCGGAAAATTTCCCGCAGCCCTTCCGCATCGCGGATATCCACCTCGTGAAAATGTATCGACTTACCGGTGATTGACTCTACACGAGCCAGCGCTTCCTTACTGCTGTTACACAGATTGTCCACCACCACCGGCTCAATGCCGGCTTCCAGCAGTTCCACGCAGGTATGACTGCCGATATAGCCGGCGCCTCCGGTGACCAGAACCTTCATGATCTTCCTTAGTTATCCATTTATACGTCGCGTATGCACCGCAAGTGCCGCTAGCGGGCGGTGTGCCATGCAGATGTGGGACGTAGTTTACGCGGTATGCGCCCTTCGCAAAACTGACGCCAGTTTCTACCCATCTTTAATCTATCTGCCGTTGAACGCCACAGCGCTGACTATCCTGAAAGTGCGGGGAGCAGTCCCCCTGTTGCGACAGCAGCATCGTCGCGCACTCAATAGGCAATAAAGATAGCGTTCTCGCGCGTCAGCGCTCTTCAGCATTCGTTGCGGGATGTTTTCGCGGTCATCACACGCTGCAGCGCAGTCGGCACTCCACGGCAGGAGGCCTGCAACTGACGCGGTACGCTACAGGGAGTCGTACACCATGTCGATATTCAATCACTACCTGGAACGCTACGAGTCGATCCAGGAGGAAGAACTCACCATCCAGGAGTACCTGGAGCTGTGTAAAAACGACCGCAGCGCCTATGCCTCTCCCGCGGAGCGTATGTTGATGGCCATCGGCGAAGCCGAACTGGTCGACACTTCCCGCGATCCACGGCTGTCGCGCATCTTTTCCAACAAGGTCATCAAGCGCTACAAGGCATTCAGCGAATTCTACGGAATGGAGGAGGCCATCGAGCAGATCGTGTCCTTCTTCCGCCATGCGGCCCAGGGTCTGGAAGAGAAGAAGCAAATCCTGTATTTGCTCGGCCCGGTGGGTGGCGGCAAGTCCTCGCTGGCGGAGCGTCTGAAGGCGTTGATGGAGCAGATTCCGATTTACGCGATCAAAGGCTCACCTGTATTTGAATCGCCCCTGGCCCTGTTCTCACCGGATGAAGATGGCCAGATACTGGAAGAGGACTACGGTATTCCTCGCCGCTACGTCAGCACCATCATGTCTCCCTGGGCGGTGAAGCGCCTGCACGAATACAAGGGTGACATCAGCAAGTTCAAGGTGGTGAAAATACGCCCATCCATTCTCGACCAGATTGCGATTGCAAAGACCGAGCCCGGCGACGAAAACAACCAGGACATTTCCTCCCTGGTAGGCAAGGTGGATATCCGCAAGCTGGAAGATTTTCCCCAGAATGATCCCGATGCCTACAGTTTCTCCGGCAGTCTGTGCCGCTCCAACCAGGGGCTGATGGAATTCGTGGAGATGTTCAAGGCGCCGATCAAGGTATTGCACCCACTGCTGACCGCCACCCAGGAAGGCAACTACAACAGTACCGAGGGGCTCGGCGCCATCCCCTTTAACGGTGTAATCCTCGCCCACTCCAACGAATCCGAATGGCAGTCCTTCCGCAATAACCGCAACAATGAAGCGTTCCTCGACCGAATCTATATCGTCAAGGTGCCCTATTGCCTGCGGGTTAAGGAAGAAATCAAGATTTACGACAAACTGCTGGAACACAGCTCACTGGCGAAAGCCCCCTGCGCGCCAGACACCCTGCGCATGCTGGCACAGTTCTCGGTGCTTTCCCGGGTCAAGAACCCGGATAATTCCAGCGTGTTTTCCAAGATGCGCGTATACGACGGCGAAAATCTGAAAGACACGGATCCGAAAGCGAAAACCATTCAGGAATACCGCGACAACGCCGGTGTCGATGAAGGTATGAACGGCCTGTCGACCCGCTTCGCCTTCAAAATCCTGTCCAAGGTATTCAACTTCGATGCTACCGAAGTGGCGGCCAACCCGGTGCACCTGCTGTATGTGCTGGAGCAGCAGATCGAGCAGGAGCAGTTCCCACCGGAGCAGCAGGAAAATTACCTGGGTTTTATCAAGGAATACCTTGCGCCGCGTTATGTGGAGTTCATCGGCAAGGAAATCCAGACCGCGTATCTGGAGTCTTATGCCGAGTACGGTCAGAACCTGTTCGACCGCTATGTGACTTATGCGGACTTCTGGATTCAGGATCAGGAGTACCGCGATCCGGAAACTGGCGAGATTCTCGACCGCGCGGCGCTGAACGAGGAGCTGGAAAAAACCGAGAAACCCGCGGGCATTTCCAACCCGAAAGATTTCCGCAACGAGATCGTCAATTTCGTGTTGCGCGCCCGCGCGGGCAATCAAGGCAAGAATCCCGACTGGCGCTCTTACGAGAAGCTGCGCGCGGTGATCGAGAAGAAGATGTTCTCCAACACCGAGGACCTGCTGCCGGTAATTTCCTTCAATACCAAGGCGTCCGCAGACGACCAGAAGAAACACGCGGACTTTGTGGCGCGGATGGTGGAGCGCGGCTATACCGAGAAGCAGGTGCGACTGCTTTCCGAGTGGTATCTGCGGGTACGCAAGTCTCAGTAACTCAATCAGGTGGTTCCGGCGATATTTAGTGGCGGCGCAGGTGCCGATAAGGTTTTGCGAGACACGCCGTGAACCCATCCATGGGGGCTTGTCCGTCGGGCCCCTCCGACGGACAGTCTCGCAAAACCTTATCGGCACCTCCACCTTCGCATCCGCCAACATCGCCCCGAACTTCTCCGGAAACTGATTCTTGGTCTACGAATTCAGGAAAAAGAGAAGAAGTTAAATGCGAAGGCCCTGATGCCGGGGGCAGTTTGTGAGACCGTCTGCGGCCTGGATGGCCGCAGCCGAGCCCCCAGGGATGGGTTCACGGCGTGCCTCACAAGCTGCCCCCGGCATCAGGGCCGCCACATAACGACCTTATAACCAAACAGGTCTAAGGCAGTACTATGAGCTACATCATCGACCGTCGCCTGAATGGCAAGAAGAAAAGCACCGTAAACCGTCAGCGTTTTTTGCGGCGCTATAAAGCCCATATCAAGAAAGCCGTCGGCGAAGCCATGAACAGCCGGTCCATTACCGATATGGATAAAGGCGAAAAGATCAGTATTCCCACCCGCGATCTCAACGAACCCATTTTCTCTCATGGCCGCGGCGGCCACATGGAACAGGTGTTGCCCGGCAACAAGGAATTCATCACCGGTGACCGCATTCCCCGCCCCGGACAGGGTGCAGGTCAGGGCGGCGCGGGTGGCGGCGCCAGCGACAGTGGCGAAGGCATCGACGAATTTGTGTTCCAGATTTCCCAGGAGGAATTCCTCGACTTCATGTTCGAGGGACTGGAACTGCCGAACATGGTCAAGCGCAAACTTGCCGGCAATGAATCCTTCCAGGTGGTGCGCGCCGGCATCTGCAACGAGGGTTCACCCGGCCGCCTGAATGTGGTGCGCTCCATGCGCGCCGCCAACGCGCGTCGTATTGCCCTGAGCGGCGGCAAGCGCCGCAACCTGAAGCTCTTGGAGCAGGAACTGGAACTCGAGGAAGGCAAGGATCCGGCGCTGAAAGACCAGCGCAAACTGGACGAACTGCGCCTGAAAATCGAAGAACTGCACGGCCGCGTGAACCGAATTCCGTTCCTCGACGACTTCGATCTCAAGTACAACCTGCTGATAAAGCAGCCTCGGCCGCGCTCGAAAGCCGTCATGTTCTGCCTGATGGATGTTTCCGGCTCCATGAACCAGGCCACCAAGGATATGGCCAAACGGTTCTTCCTGCTGCTGTATCTGTTTTTACAGCGCAGCTATGAATATACGGAAGTCGTGTTCATCCGCCATCACACCAGCGCGAAGGAAGTGGATGAACAGGAATTTTTCTATTCCCGGGAAACCGGAGGCACCATTGTTTCCAGCGCGCTGAAAATGATGCGCGACATCATGCGCGATCGCTACCCGGCCAGTGAGTGGAACATCTACGGTGCCCAGGCTTCCGATGGCGACAACTGGAATGACGACTCCAGCACCTGCCATAAGATTCTGATCGACGACATCATGCCCCATGTGCAGTACTACTCCTATGTAGAAATCACCCCACGCGATCACCAGGCGCTTTGGGATGAGTACCAGAGCGTAGCGCAGGCATTCCCCGAACACTTTGCAATGGAGCAGATCATCGACGTGAAGGATATCTATCCGGTCTTCCGCCAATTGTTCAGCCAGAAGGTGGCCGCCTGATGCTAGATACCGTAACCGAGAACAAGCAGCCCATTTCCACTACCTCCGAGTGGACCTTCGAACTCGTGCAGGAGTACGACCGCGAAATTGCGCTGCTGGCCAAGGAGTTTGGCCTCGATACCTATCCCAACCAGATAGAGATTATCTGTTCCGAGCAGATGATGGATGCCTATTCGTCGGTAGGCATGCCAGTGGGTTACAACCATTGGTCTTTTGGCAAACAGTTCATCAGCGTGGAAAACAATTACCAGCGCGGACGTATGGGGCTGGCCTACGAAATTGTCATCAATTCCAATCCGTGCATTGCCTATCTCATGGAAGAAAACACCATGACGATGCAGGCACTGGTAATTGCCCATGCCTGCTACGGGCACAACTCCTTCTTCAAAGGCAATTATCTTTTCCGCACCTGGACCGATGCCAGCAGTATCATCGACTACCTGCTGTTCGCGAAAAACTATATCGCCCGCTGCGAAGAACGCTACGGCGTCGATGAAGTGGAATCCCTGTTGGACAGCTGCCACGCATTAATGAACTATGGTGTCGATCGCTACAAACGTCCCTATCCGATTTCCGCTCATGAAGAAGAGCGCCGTCAGAAGGAGCGCGAGGAATATCGCCAACGGCAATTGAATGATCTTTGGCGCACCATCCCCAAACTCGGAGGTGCGGAGGAGCAGCTTCCCACACACCGCTTCCCGGAAGAGCCGCAGGAAAACCTGCTGTATTTCATTGAAAAAAATGCGCCTCTCCTGGAAAACTGGCAACGCGAACTGGTACGCATCGTGCGCAAGATGGCGCAATATTTTTACCCACAGCGCCAGACTCAGGTGATGAACGAAGGGTGGGCCACCTTCTGGCACTACACCTTACTGAACGAACTGTATCGGCGCGGTAAAGTCACCGATGGGTTTATGCTGGAATTCCTGCAAAGCCATACCAGCGTCATTTATCAGCCACCTTACGACAGCCCCTACTACAACGGCATTAACCCCTACGCACTGGGGTTCAATATTTTTACGGATTTACGCCGAATCTGCGAAAATCCGACGGAGGAGGACAGAGCCTGGTTCCCGGACATTGCCGGCAGCAACTGGAAGGAAACCCTGCAATTCGCCATGCGGGATTTCAAGGATGAAAGTTTTATCCTGCAGTTCCTTTCGCCCAAGGTAATGCGGGATATGAAACTGTTCTGCATCACCGATGACGACCGGGAAAAAGAGATTCTGGTGAACGCCATCCACAACGAAGACGGCTATCGGGAACTACGCGCTAAACTGGCAGGGCAGTACAATCTGGGCAACCGTGAGCCGAATATCCAGGTGTACTCGGTCAATACCCGCGGCGACCGCTCTATAACCCTGCATCACACGCAACACCAGCGCCGGCCACTGGGCAAGGAAACCGGCGAGGTCTTGAAACATCTGCACCGGTTGTGGGGATTCAACGTGCATCTGCACAGCCTGAACGGCGATGAAGTTACCGCGAGCTTCCACTGCCCGGAACAGGGCAGAGACAGATCGGAAGAAGAGGAGTCCATGCTGGTACCCAAGCCGATTTGATCATCAACCTGGGCGTCCCAGCGAACAGCAAATCGTCAGCGTTCGGCCCAGGAAGCCGCTCAGGCATCCAGCAGGAGGTTGACCCTTCCAACCAATTCATTGCGATCGCAGCTCGCCGCCACCACGGCATCGGCACCGGCATCAAGCCAACGCTGCTGGTTGGTTTCTCCCTGCGGCGCAATCAGCAACACACTCACGGAAGAGAATTCGGCGCGGGAGCGGATAGTGTCCAGCACCTGAAAACCATTTATCCCGTCCAGATTGGTGTCGAGCACCAGCATGGTGGGCTTGGCGGTGGCAAGCAGTGCACCGGCACTGAAACTGTCGCCAGCAACATCTACTTCGCACCCGGCCTGCTGCAGCACCTGGCGACCCGCGGAGAGTTCCGGCGAGCTGGCAACCAGCAGAATCTTGCGCCTGGTACTACCGAGCTCCGCAGGTACCGGCATGGCGTTATCGCGCAGGAAACCCACGAAGTCTTCCACGCAGATGCGATGGTCGCCACGCCCCGGAAGCTTGTACGCCTTCAGTTGGCCGCGCTCAATCCAGCGGATGACCGTGCGGAAATTCACTCCGCAGTACCGAGCAGCCTCTCCGGTTGTTAGAACATGCACTTCGCTCATTTTATTACTATCCCCCACGAATCGCGCATTTACTTATTAATTATGCTGAATTAAACCAAATAAGCAGGTGTTAATTCTATGCCTATATATATTTAACGAACCAACCGACACATCCCTCAATAAAAGTTTGATAGCCATGGTTGACAGCTAAGACAGGTTAATTAGAATGGACAACATGTTGTGATAGGTCATTCAACCATCGCCAACAGGTGCTATCTACCCTGAACCTGTAGATATCTGTAACCATCTACCGGAAAAAGCGTGAAGTTGATGCACACGAGCTTGTTGGGTTTCTCTCTCTTCATGAATACCCTAAGACCCTGGGCCCCCTTGTATTTTCGGGGCCTTTTTTTTATCTTCCCGCCCCCTAATCCCCTAGTATTTACCTGACAAGCGCGACGTTTTGTCGGGAGTGACGGCATTTATGGCATTTCCTGCCCCCCTCCTTCTCTCTTCCACGACCGGCAGCAGCGCCCAGAGTGTGCCGCTGTGAAAATCTATCTGGTGGGTGGCGCCGTGCGCGACAAGCTGCTTCAACGCCCGGTCAGCGAGCGGGACTGGGTCGTCGTCGGCGCCACAGAATCTGCAATGCTGGAACGCGGCTTCCGTCCGGTGGGTAAGGACTTCCCGGTTTTCCTGCACCCGGACAGTGGAGAGGAGTACGCGCTGGCCCGCACCGAGCGTAAAAGCGGCCACGGCTACGGCGGCTTTACCGTCTACGCCAGCCCGGAAGTCACTCTTGAGCAGGACCTGCTGCGCCGCGACCTCACCGTCAACGCCATGGCGGAAACCGAGGACGGCCAGGTCATAGACCCCTACAACGGCCGGGCGGATATCCGCGCGCGCAAACTGCGCCATGTTTCCCCCGCTTTCAGCGAAGATCCTCTGCGTATTCTGCGGGTAGCGCGTTTCGCCGCACGCTATGCCCCGCTGGGTTTTTCCGTAGCTGATGAAACTATGACGCTGATGAAGGGCATGGTGGATGCAGGGGAAGTCGAACATCTCGTGCCGGAGCGGGTATGGAAAGAAGTGAGCCGGGCGCTCATCGAACCGCGACCGGATATTTTCATTCAGGTCCTGCGGGACTGCGGTGCGCTCAAGGTGTTGCTACCGGAAGTCGACCGCTTGTTCGGCGTACCTCAGCCCGCATTACACCACCCGGAAATCGACACCGGCGATCACATACTGCGCGCCCTGCGCCAGGCGCCGGCGGATCTGCCGGTGCGCTTCGCGGTACTGGTCCACGATTTGGGCAAAGGTATTACCCCGCAACACGTACTGCCCAGTCATCGCGGCCACGAGGCCGCTGGCCTGCCGCTGGTAAGCGATGTGTGCCAGCGGCTGCGAGTGCCCAACCCGATCACCGCACTCGCGCTCGGGGTGTGCGAATATCATCTGCACTGCCATAAAGCATTTGAGCTGCGCCCACAGACCATCCTCAAACTGCTGCGCGCCCTCGACGCGCTGCGCAGACCGGAGCGTTTTGAACAGTTTCTGCAGAGCTGTGAAGCTGATGCCCGCGGTCGCCTGGGCCTGGAAGACCGCGAATACCCGCAGGTAGATTACCTGCGCACCGCCCGCGAGGCCGCCGCCGGCGTGGATCCGCAATCCCTGATTGCCCAGGGCTTTGAAGGTGCCGAACTGGGCAAGGCCCTGGATCGTGCGCGTCTGAACGCCCTCACTGAGTTCAAGAAAACCTATGGTTCGCCCGGTCGGTCCTGACGCGCAATGCACCTGTTCAGTCCCACCAGATCAGCGCCACCACCTTCTTTACGGACATCGCCATGGCCACAGCCCTGATTACCGGCGCCGCCGCCCGCCTGGGGCGCGCGATCGCCGAAGAACTACATCTGGATCACCGGGTCATCATCCACTATCGCAACTCCGCGCAGGCGGCGCGGGCACTGGTTGACGAGTTGAACGATCGGCGCCCGGATTCCGCCGCCGCGGTACACAGCGATCTGAAATCCGCTGCGGATTGCCGACAGCTGGCGGACGCCGCGCTCGCTCATTTCGGCGAAGTTTCGGCACTGATCAATAACGCCTCCGCCTTCTTTCCCACCCCCATCGGCAGCGCGGATGAACAACAGTGGGACGAGCTGATGGGCAGCAACCTGAAAGCGCCGTTCTTTTTGAGTCAGGCTCTGGCGCCTGCGCTGGCCAAAACCCGCGGCTGCATCGTCAACCTGGCGGATATCCATGCCGAAAAGCCGATGCCCGCGCACACCATTTACTGCGCCGCCAAGGCCGGGCTGGTAATGCTGACCAAAAGCCTGGCGCGGGAGCTGGCACCGGCGGTGCGTGTCAATGCCGTCGCTCCCGGCGCGATTCTGTGGCCGGAACAGGAGAGTGAAGGCTATAACAAGGAGCAGATACTGGCGCGCATTCCCATGCAGCGCAGTGGTGACCCATCGGACATCGCCCGCACAGTGCGTTTTCTGGCAGCGGACGCCCCATATATTACTGGCCAGGTGATCGCCGTGGATGGCGGTCGCAGTCTGAATATCTGATTTTTAATGCTCGAGGTAATGCAGTGAGCGAAAAGCAATACATTTCCGCCCAGTCTCTACTGGATGATTCCTACAGCCTGGCACTGAAAGTAGTGGAGAGCGGCTTCCGCCCCGACTACATCGTCGGAGTCTGGCGTGGCGGCGCCCCCATCGGTATCGCGGTGCAGGAGATGTTCGACTTCCTCGGCTTCCACGCCGACCACATCGCCATCCGCACATCGTCCTACGCGGGTGTGGACCAGCGTCAGAAAGACGTGAAAGTGCACGGTCTCACCTATCTGATCAAACAGGTGGAGTCCCATGAAAAAATGCTGATCGTAGACGACGTGTACGACACCGGCCTCAGCATCCAGCAGGCCATCAGCGATATGCGCAAGGCGTGCAAGAAAAACACCCCGGAAATCCGTATCGCCTGCCCCTACTTTAAACCCAGCCGCAACCAGACCGATTTCGAGCCGGACTACTACCTGCACGAAACCGACAAATGGCTGGTCTTCCCCCATGAACTGAAAGGTTTGAGCATGGAGGAAATTCTGGAAAACAAAGAAGAGCTGCGCAAACACGAAGAGCGGCTGCGCAAACTGAAGAACAGGGATTAAATCCCGGCCGGGGCCGGTCTACTTTTCCAGGGGCGGCCCCGCGTCACCTACAAACAATACATCCCGCACGCTCAAAGCAGAGCCTTGGGCACCCTGCACCACGACAGGGGCAACAGGCTTTCCACTATCGCGCTCCACCAGCTGCATATCGTCCTTGTTGCCACTCCAGCGTTCACTCCACTGGCGCAGCGCCACGACAACAGGAAACAGATCCCGCCCCTTGTCGGTCAGTCGGTATTCATACCGGGTACCGTGCTCGCCCACATCCACGCGCACCATCACGCCATTGTCCACCAGGCGGGACAGACGCTCACAAAGGATGTTTCTGGCGATCCCCAGCTCCCCCTGAAAATCCACGAAACGTCGGGTGCCCAGCATCGCCTGCTTGATTACCAGCAGGGACCACCAGTCACCGACTTCATTCAGTGCGCAGGCCACAGAACAGGCCATATCATCAAAACGTTTTCGTGCCATGGGGCGCAGTATACGGGAAAAAGGTTGCATTAAGAAACCAAATCCAGTTTCATTACGCAACCTTATTTTGGACCGCCAGCGCAGCGCTGCACCGGCCCATCGAACCCCAGATATCGGGAGACAGCTATGAGTGGCACCCTGGACAGTCTGTTACGTCCGCTTGAACACAAATCCCTGAAACTGCGCAACCGAGTAGTCATGGCTCCCATGACGCGTACCGCCTCCCCGGGCTACGTGCCCAATGACCAGGTTGCCGGCTACTATCGCCGCCGCGCCGAGGGCGAGGTTGGTCTGATCATTACCGAGGGCACATTTGTCGAGCCTGCAGCCAACGGTTACGAAAATGTACCGGCCATCTATGGCGATGAGGCACTGGCGGGCTGGAGAAAGGTTGTTGCCGACGTGCACGCAGCGGGAGGCCGGATCATTCCGCAGTTATGGCACGTGGGTTCGGTACGCAAGGAAGGCACCGGCCCGGATACATCGCTTCCAGGATTCTCTCCCTCTGGCCTGTTCAAGCCCGGCAAGCCCAGCGGCCAGGCCATGACCAGGGAGGATATCCAGAACACCATTCAGGCCTTTGCCAACGCTGCAAAAGCGGCCAAAGAGGTGGGCTTTGACGGTGTCGAACTACATGGCGCCCACGGCTACCTGATCGACCAATTCTTCTGGGAAGGCACCAATCAGCGCAGCGATGAGTACGGCGGCTCTCTGGAAAAGCGTACGCGTTTTGCCGTGGAAATTATTGAGGCCGTACGCGATGCCGTGGGCGAGGACTTTGCGATCGTGCTGCGCTACTCGCAGTGGAAGCAGCAGGACTACGACGCACGCCTGGCCCACTCCCCGGAGGAACTGCAGCGCTTTCTCACCCCGCTTGTAAATGCAGGCGTGGATGTTTTCCACGCGTCTACAAGACGCTTCTGGACGCCGGAATTCGAAGGTTCCGATATGAACCTGGCGGGCTGGACCAAAGAACTCACCGGTAAACCGGTCATTTCCGTCGGCAGTGTCGGCCTCGACGACGATTTTATCGGCGGCAATAACCAGGGCATGGGTGGCACCGCCAACCCCACCGGCCTCGACGAGCTGGCCCGCCGCATGGACAACAACGAGTTCGACATGATCGCCGTGGGACGCGCGCTTCTGCAGGACCCTAACTGGTTGCAGAAAGTCAAGGAAGGCCGGGAGGAAGAGATTGTGCCGTTTACCAAGGAGGCGCTGGCAAGCTTGAGCTAAGGCTCGACCCCATCCCCGGTAAACGCTGCAGGCAACCAAATGGCGACACCGCTACCGGGTATAGCTTAAACGTCCGCAACCATCCAGGCTGCAGACGGCCCCGCAAAGCAATACCCGGTATCGATGCCGCCATATCACGCTTCAGCACATTACCCTCTTGGCTCAAGCCAAGGGCCAATCAAACTCCACCGGCCACAGTTTCTGCGAAGCCTGATCGTATTCGTCCCACAACTGCTGATAGCTCTTTCCCTGAAGCGGATGCACAAGATCCGGAGCAAGCTCAGACAGCGGCAACAAAACAAACGCGTTTTTGAGAATTTCCCCGCGCGGCAGCTTTATGCCATCCACCTCACCGGCGAGGTCATCGTAGGTGAGAATATCGATATCCAGCGTCCGCGCGCTGAACTTGGGGCCGCTGCGTAATCGACCGTTTGCGTCTTCAATCGTGCGCAGCAGCAGAGCAAGCTCGCCCACAGGCAAACTGGTTTCAATGGCGGCGACAAGATTGTAAAAATTGTCCCCATCAAAACCCACCGCCTCACTCTCGTACACCTGCGACATGCGCAGATCGCCGAATGCCTCGACCAGCGCATCCAGCCCCGCGCTCAGGTTTTTCTCGCGATTAATATTGCTGCCGAGGCTCAGGTAGACCGTTGCCATCTCAGACCTCCCCCGCCTGCTTTTGCCCTCGCTCAATGAGAACCCCGACATCGCGCGCACCGCGCACCGCACCGGGCTTGGACAGGCGAAGGCGCAGCCAGCTCACGTTGAATTCCTTGCGCACAATCTCTGCCGCCTGCTCCGCCATGGTTTCCACCAGCAGAAATTCGCTGCCCTCGATAAACGCGATCAGGCGCTTGGCCACGGCCTTGTAGTTGAGCGTGTGCTCAATGTTATCTGTGCGCGCGGCTTCGCGAATATCGAACGCCATTTCCAGATCCAGGCTTACGGTCTGGCGCACTTCGCGCTCCCAGTCGTAGATACCGATGATGGTGTCCACTTTGAGGTCGCGGATATAGACGATGTCCAAAGTTGGTCTCCTTATTCCGCGCCGAGGGCGCCGGTCAGTTCGGTCAATGGCCAGCGCGGGCGCACGTCGATATCGAGACCGGTACGCTGCCCCGCCTGCAGACGCAGACAACCGGCGTAGGCGATCATGGCACCGTTGTCGGTGCAGAATTCCTGGCGCGGGTAGTAGACGCTGCAGCCATCTTCGGCGAGACGCGCCTCAAGGCGCTGGCGCAGTAATTTATTGGCGGAAACACCACCGGCAATCACCAGAGTCTGACGCCCGGCCTGCTTGAGGGCCCGGCGACATTTGATCACCAGCGTGTCCACTACCGCCTCCTGAAACGCGGCGGCGATATCCGCGCAGGTCTGCTCATCCGGCAGACCGTCTTCCAGCGCGTGCTGCTGTACCGTGGTGAGGGTAAATGTCTTGAGACCGGAGAAGCTGAAATCCAGCCCCGGTCGATCGGTCATGGGGCGCGGAAAGGTGAAACGCAGTGGATCCCCCTTCTCCGCGAGCGCGGCGAGGCGCGGGCCACCGGGGTAGTCGAGGTCAAGCATTTTGGCGGCCTTGTCGAAGGCCTCGCCCGCCGCGTCGTCCAGAGACTCGCCCAGCAGTTCGTACTGACCGAGCCCCTGCACATCCACCAGCTGGGTATGACCGCCGGAAACCAGCAGGGCCACAAACGGGAAGGCGGGCGGGTTCTCCTCCAGCATCGGGGCTAATAGATGCCCCTCCATATGGTGCACGCCGACGGCCGGCACATTCCAGCCAAACGCCAGCGCGCGACCGGCACAGGCACCCACCATTAAAGCCCCGATAAGGCCGGGCCCCGCGGTATAGGCGATGCCATCGATCTCTTCCGGACGGGTGTTACTCCGGGCCATCACTTCGCGAATCAGCGGCAACAATTTGCGCACATGATCGCGACTGGCAAGTTCCGGCACCACACCACCGTAGTCCGCGTGCAGTTTTACCTGACTGTAAAGGGTGTGACCCAATAGCCCCTGTTCACTGTCGTACAGGGCGACGCCGGTTTCGTCACAGGAAGTTTCTATTCCGAGTACTCGCACGGTGCTTTCAAGGCCCTCTCAAGGTTTTTTTAAGGTTCTTTCACGTTCGTCA
This sequence comes from Microbulbifer pacificus, assembly GCF_002959965.1. Lineage (NCBI taxonomy): Bacteria > Pseudomonadati > Pseudomonadota > Gammaproteobacteria > Cellvibrionales > Microbulbiferaceae > Microbulbifer > Microbulbifer pacificus. Next base: position 2,191,343 of record NZ_PREV01000026.1, on the reverse strand, counting down.
ATCAGCCCACCGCCGGGACAGAGCGGACAAATGACCGCTGCGATCCGGCTGGAAGGGGCGCTATCATACTCTCTATGGATGCCGAGGTGCGCCGCCTGCCACAGTTTACGCGCACCCGTGCAGGTCGCCCTCGGGCGAAAATGCCTGACCGATGCGTCAGCGGCCGGCCTTCGCGGCCAGCAGACGTCCGGCCAGGCGCTATAGTTATTCGCCCGGACAGGGATACCGCCGCAAGGCTTGCGAAGGCCAAATCATCTGTATAGAATTTGCGCCCTCGCTGTGAACCGGCCTCCGGATTGCATCTGCGAGAAGAGCAATTTGCCGGACAGGCCACGCCAGATGCCCACGCTTGGGCGCTGGCAGAGAGAAACGAATTTTACAGGTAATCTAATGCCCTCAGTACGCATCAAAGACAACGAGCCCTTTGACATCGCTCTGCGCCGCTTCAAGCGCTCTTGTGAAAAAGCCGGTGTACTCTCCGAAGTACGTCGTCGCGAGTTTTACGAAAAGCCCACTTCCGTTCGCAAGCGCAAGGCTGCCGCTGCTGTTAAGCGTCACGCCAAGAAAATGCAGCGCGAAAACCGCAAGTTCCAGCGTCTCTACTGAGTTCGAGCTTAATCTCTCGCTCACAGCAGGATGACGCGAACCCGGTTCGCGAACTGAAACGGCGCCCGAGGCAACTCGCGCGCCGTTTTTTATTTTGTCCCGCAGCGGGCTTTGCTTCCCTGCGACGATCCGCCAATATTGACCGCTATTTCGCTCTTATAGCGGACAGAACACTGGACGACACAACCCTGGATAACATCATGAGCACACTCAAGGAAACCCTGGCCACCGCCACCAAAGACGCCATGAAAGCCCGCGAGAAGGCGCGCCTGGCGACCCTGCGCCTGATCAATGCGGAGATCAAACGCGTGGAAGTGGACGAGCGTATCGAGCTGGATGACGCCCGCATCCTCGCCGTACTGGACAAGATGACCAAGCAGCGCCGCGACTCCATTACCCAGTTCGAGAAAGCCGGCCGCCCGGAGCTTGCCGAGGTGGAGCAGCAGGAAATCGACGTGATCCAGGAGTTCCTGCCGGAACAGCTGTCTGAAGCCGAGATTCAGGAAATCGTCACCACCGCGGTCAAAGAGACCGGTGCCAGCAGCATGGCAGACATGGGCAAGGTGATGGCTCTGGTGAAGCCGCAGGTGCAGGGCCGCGCCGATATGGGCGTCGTCAGCAAACTGGTTAAAAGCGCCTTCTAGTCTGAGACCCGGCAGCAGTAAATGGCAGGCAAGATCCCGCAGTACTTTATCGACGACCTGTTGGCCCGCGCCGACATAGTCCCGGTCGTCGACAGCCGGGTGAAGCTGCGCAAGACCGGAAAAAACTATTCCGCCTGCTGCCCATTCCACGATGAAAAAACCCCGTCATTTACGGTAAGCCCGGACAAGCAGTTCTACTACTGCTTTGGCTGCGGCGCCAGCGGCAATGCGGTCGGCTTCCTGATGGAATACGACCGCCTGCCGTTCCCGGAGGCAGTGGAAAAACTCGCCGCGAGCATGGGCATCGACGTGCCGCGGGAGCAGCTCGCCCCGGGCCAGATAAAACGCCAGCAGGAAAGCCAGAGCCTCTACCAGCTGACGGAAAAGGCCGCGGAGTATTTTCGCGAACAGTTGAAAGATCACAAGATCGCCGCCCGCGCCATCACCTACCTGAAAAACCGCGGCCTGTCCGGTGCCGTGGCCAAGGAGTTCGGTATCGGTCTCGCGCCCTCGGGCTGGGACAACCTGCTCAACCATCTCGGCACCAGTTCGGAAAAGGCCGAGCAGCTGGAACTGGCCGGCCTCGCCATTCGCCGCACCGACAGCGATGGCAATCCAGGAAAGAGCGACCCGGGCAAGCGCCACCACTACGACCGCTTCCGCAACCGCATTATGTTCCCCATCCGCGATCAGCGCGGGCGCTCCATTGCCTTTGGCGGACGGGTACTCGGGGACGAAAAGCCGAAGTACCTGAACTCCCCGGAAACCCCGATTTTCCACAAGGGCAAGGAACTGTACGGCTTGTGGGAAGCGCGCCAGGCCAACCGCGAACTGAAGCGGCTGATTGTGGTGGAAGGCTATATGGACGTGGTGGCACTGGCCCAGTTCGGCATCCGCTGCGCCGTCGCCACCCTCGGTACTGCCTGTGGCGAAGACCATATCCAGCTCGCCTTCCGCCACACCCAGGAACTGGTGTTCTGCTTCGACGGCGACCAGGCTGGGCGCACCGCAGCCCGTCGCGCACTGGAGGCCGCACTGCCCCATATGCAGGACGGGCGCAGCCTGCGCTTCCTGCTGCTGCCGGAAGGGGAAGATCCGGATACCCTGGTGCGCCAGATCGGCGGCGAGCGCTTCGACCAGCTGATCGACGACCAGGGTCGCCCACTGGAAGATTTCCTGTTCGACCTGCTGGGTGAGGGCATCAACATCCAGACCATGGACGGCCGTGCGCGCCTGTCCAAGGCCGCCGCTCCCCTGCTGGACCTGTTGCCCGCCGGCGTGTACCGCCAGCTGATGTTCCAGCAACTCGCCCGCCGCACCGGCCTTGAGCGGGACATGCTGGAAGAGATCATCGCCGCGGAGAAAGCCCGCACCGCCAGGCTCTCTCAGGACACGCTCTCGCCACCACCGAAACCGGCCCTCGCCCAACCCGTCACAACACCGGCACCCGCACAGGCGCCGGAATACCCAGGCGCAGGCGATTACCCCACCCCACCGCCGGACTACGACGACAGTGACGAACCGCTCCCCTATCCGGATGAAGAGATCTCACAACAGACCAGCGCAAGGCGCCGCGGCGGCCAGTACCGCCTGCCCGCCGAGCGCATGCTCATCGCCCTGCTGCTGCACCACCCGCAGCTGGCGCAGCTGATCGACGACAGCGCGCGCTTTACCGGCAGCGACGACGCCGATCTGCAACTGTTCGGTGACATTCTTAAAGTCATGCACCAGAACCCGGCACTCAACAGCAACCAGCTGTTCGGCCGCCTGATGAACCTGGACAGCAAGGAAGCCCGAGAACTGATCCCGCGGCTCGCCATGAGTCACCCTATCGTCGGTGGCGCCGGACAGAAACTGGAATACGACCCCGCAACCGAATTTCGCGACTGCCTGCAGAGCCTGGATCTGGCTGCGGAGCGGCAACGCAAGCGCAGCCTGGTGGACCAGCTGAAAAGCGGTGGCAACACCCTCGGCGCCGAACAGCTGGCGCTGCTGGCGCAATTCCGCCGTAAATCCGACTGACGCCCCTTGAATTTCAGAGCGCCATCACCATATCCACAACCCCGCCACCAAAAGCGGCGGAAACTGGTCAAACAAGCGCGCCCGGAACCCCCGAAACCACCCACCTGCCTTGACAGTCACTGTGGTTATTGCTATCGCAAATACGCTATAATCCCGCGTCTTTGTCCAGACAAAAGTCCCGACTTTCCAATCCCCAGAATTCAGGGTTGTGCATGACCGACAAAACCCAGCAGCAAAAGACCACCTCCCGCATCAGAGAGCTGATCGCCCGCGGTAAAGAGCAGGGCTATCTGACCTATGCCGAGGTGAATGACCACCTGCCGGAGGACATCTCCGATCCAGATCAGGTGGAAGACATCATCGGCATGATCAACGACATGGGCATCAAGGTGTTCGAAAGTGCACCGGATGCCGAAGAACTGTTGATGGCCGAAGGCGATAGTTCCGCCGATGAAATCGCCGCCGCCGAAGCCGCCGCTGCCCTCGCGGCGGTAGAGTCCGACGTCGGCCGCACCACCGACCCGGTGCGCATGTACATGCGCGAAATGGGTACCGTGGAACTGCTCACCCGCGAAGGTGAGATCGCCATTGCCAAACGTATCGAAGAAGGCCTGCGCGAGCTGATGGCCGCCCTCGCCTATTGGCCCGGTGCCGTGCAGCAGGTCATCGACGAGTACGCGCTGATCGAGAAGGAAGAGCGCCGCATTCCCGATGTGGTTGCCGGCTGGCTCGACCCTGCGGAAGACGTGCCCCCTGGCGCCCAGGCCGGCCAGGACAACGACACGTCCAGCAGCGATAGCAGCGACGACGACAGCGATTCCGACAGTGATGACGACGATGACGACTCCTCTACCGATGAAGAGGAAGAGAGCAACAGCGGTATCGATCCGGAAGAGCTGGCGGCGCGTATGACAGCGCTGATCGCCGCGCAGAAGAAAGCCGATGCCGCGATCAAGAAACACGGCCGCGACTCCAAAGAGGCCGGCGAGGCCATGGAAGCGGTGGGCGAGATCTTCCGCTTCTTCAAGCTGGCCCCGCGTCAGTTCGACCCGCTGTACAACCAGGTCCGCAGTATTCTCGACGAAGTGCGCGAACAGGAGCGCGTCGTCATGAATCTGTGTATCAAGAAAGCGAAGATGCCGCGCAAGACCTTCATCAAGGAATTCCCCGGCAACGAAGTGAACGACGACTGGATTCCGTCCATCGTCAAGAAGAAGCGCGACTACTCCGACGCTCTGCGCCAGGTGGCTGAAGAGATCCAGCGCGCCCAGCGCAAGCTGACCCAGGCCCAGGACAAGGCCCAGCTGGAAATCGGCCAGATCAAGGAGATCAACCGCCGCATGTCCATCGGCGAGGCCCGCTCCCGTCGCGCCAAGAAGGAAATGGTCGAGGCCAACCTGCGTCTGGTGATCTCCATCGCCAAGAAGTACACCAACCGCGGCCTGCAGTTCCTGGACCTGATCCAGGAGGGCAACATCGGCCTGATGAAGGCGGTGGACAAGTTCGAATACCGTCGCGGCTACAAGTTCTCCACCTACGCCACCTGGTGGATTCGCCAGGCCATTACCCGCTCCATCGCGGATCAGGCGCGCACCATCCGTATTCCGGTGCACATGATTGAGACCATCAACAAGCTCAATCGCATCAGCCGCCAGATGCTGCAGGAGATGGGACGCGAGCCCACCCCGGAAGAGCTGGGCGAGCGCATGGACATGCCGGAAGACAAGGTGCGCAAGGTACTGAAAATCGCCAAGGAGCCGATCTCCATGGAGACGCCCATCGGCGACGACGAAGATTCCCATCTGGGCGACTTCATCGAAGACCAGAACCAGGCCTCCCCGGTGGATACCGCTACCGCAACCGGTCTGCACGACGCCACCCGCGCGGTGCTCTCCGGGCTGACGGCACGGGAAGCCAAGGTACTGCGCATGCGCTTCGGTATCGATATGAACACCGACCACACTCTCGAGGAAGTGGGCAAGCAGTTCGACGTGACCCGCGAGCGTATCCGTCAGATCGAAGCCAAGGCGTTGCGCAAACTGCGCCACCCCTCGCGCTCCGAACACCTGCGCAGCTTCCTGGACGAGTAATTCGTCCATAATGAAAAAGCCCGGCTCGCCGGGCTTTTTTATGGATGTCAGAATTATTGCAATCCGATGACCTGTGGAGATTTTCAGAGAACAATGGAAGAGCAGTTTGTGAATAAACCCGGTAAAACCGGCATTTCCCGCCTGATCGACGCCACCGAATACTCCCGCCAGGGATTACTTGCCACCTGGCGCAACGAAGCCGCCTTCCGCCAGGAAGTGACCCTTGCCATTTTCCTGATCCCCGCCGCCCTGTGGCTGGGCGAAACCGGTGTAGAGCGCGCCCTGCTGATCGGCGCCACCCTGCTGGTAATGATTGTCGAGCTGCTCAACAGCGCCGTGGAAGCGGTGGTTGACCGGGTCGGCCCGGAAAAACACCCGCTGTCGAAAATCGCCAAAGACACCGGCTCCGCGGCAGTCTCCATTTCCCTGCTGATGTGGCTCAGCACCTGGGGATGCATCCTGCTGCCACGCTGGATCAGTTGATTTCAGGCACGAACGCTTCATTACCACCAGGCGACTGCGCGGCATAGCCCGACAGAATTCGCCCACCGCCGGGCTCCCTGCCCGGCGAGCACCATCCTCTCGACTAAAATCCTGAAACCACCGTACTAATTGACACGTTGGCACGCGCAACGGATCTGCGCGTTCAGTACCAATAACGAATCAGGGATGGAACGATGTCGTATCCCCGCGCGGCCCGTGTACCCGGCTCGGGCACACAGGCTCTATACAGAGTCGCACTACCACTTCTGCTCACCCCACTGGCTTCTGCAAGCGCCCTTGCCCAGACAACACAGCTCATTTTTGGTGGTGGTGACGATCACTACACCCTCACCTCCACCAGCAGTGCCGGCAGCGACACCGGTCTGCTGATCGACGGCGGTAATGGCAATGACAGTCTGACCATCCACAATCTGGATCTCGCCAATCCCGCGCGACTGCAGCACTGGGAAACCGTTGCACTGACGGGCGCCTCACGCCTCACGCTCGACAGCCACCTGATATTCGGTGGCAACGACCAGTTACCCGGCCATCTCACCATCAACAGCGACAGCACACTCCGGCTTCCGTATTACAGCAGCGGAATCCTGGCGAACGCCGGCCAACCGCTCACCGTGACCAATCACGGTCTTATCGACATGAGCGGAAAAAGCGCCAACCTGTTGATCATCGACGGAAACTACAACGGTCACGGCAGCATTCGCATGGATATGGTGGCCGGCGATGACAACAGTCTCGCCGACCGCCTGGTGATCAGTGGCGGCCACGCCGGCGGCAGTACCCGGCTCCTGTTCAACCGCCTCGCGGGCAGTGGCGCAGATACCGCAAATGGCATCCTCGTGGTGGAAACCAGGGACGGTGGCAGCACCGGCAGCGGCGCCTTTTACATGCCCGAGCCCGTATCCGCCGGACCTTACGAGTATTTCCTGTTCCGCGGCACCGGTGACCCCACCGACGCCGACAACTGGTATCTCCGTTCAACCCTCCACCCCGGCGACGAACCGGTTACCAGCCCCGCCTCCCCTGGCGCGATATTCGCCGCAAATGGCGCCGTTGTCACAGACAGCCGTGCCGCCGCGTCACTTCTCGCACCGCCCCCGGCCGCCGGCGACACGCCCATCCGCCTGTATCGCCCGGAAATTCCGCTCTACGCCCAGGCAAAATCCTTAGCGCGCCTTACCTCGCTGCAGGAGATCGGCAGCTACCACAAGCGCCGCGGCGAGCAGCGCAGCTGGTTCGATGGTATCAACGATGACTGGATGCGGGTGCACCACTTAAACGCCGACTACCACTGGACCGGCGATATCGACAATGACTTCGACGGCCGTATCACTGGCGTGCAACTCGGCACCAACCTCTGGTCCGGTCCCACCTGCACCGGTGGTGCCCGCGAGATGGGGCTGTTTGTCGGCAGCACCCGCGCCAGTGGCGACGTCACGGGCTTCGCGCGCGGATTTTCCGATTACGCCGCGGGCCAGAACCAGCTGACCAGCCACCACATCGGCTACTACTTCAACGACTACCGCCCGGACATGGGCTACTTCGACTTCACCGCCAAGGTCGCATATCTGAAGCTGGAGACCCGATCCTCCCGCGGTATCGGCGATACGGTTACCGGTCCACAGCTCACCCTGTCCCTGGAAAAGGGGTTTACCTGGACAGTCACAGAGCATCTGAACCTTGAACCCCAGCTGCAAGTCATCGCCAACTACAGCAACTTCGGTACCCTGAGCGATGGCATCTCCACGGTGGAAATCGACATGACCCCGGAAGCCAACTTCCGCGCTGGTCTGCGCAGCTACAATACCGACACCCCGTGGCTTGACGGCCGGCTGCGCCTCTATGTATTCGGCAATGTCTGGCATACCCTCGGTGGCAATGATCAGCTGCTGTTCGACAACAAACTGCAGACCAACCTTGAGCGCCAGGCCACCTGGGGCGAATTTGGTGGCGGAGTGGTGCTGCTGGAACACCAGCTCGGCAGCGCATTTTTCAATGTCGGCTTCCAGCGCTCCCTGGACCACCTGGACTGGTCCGGCAGCACCGTCAACCTGGGCTTCAACTGGGCCTGGTAGGCGGAGATGCGGGCCACACTACCGGCCAAAGCCGTTGATCTGAAAGGGGAAATCGGGTACTTTGCCAACCCGCTCGCGCATCGTCGCCAGCGTTTCTCTTGGGGGCCTTTAGCTCAGTTGGTTAGAGCATCCGACTCATAATCGGCAGGTCCTGGGTTCAAGTCCCGGAAGGCCCACCATTTTTCCCGCCCCCATCATTTCCCTCGATCCAGCGACCTGATTTAAATCTCCGGTTTTTCTCTTGTCGGGATCAAAGCGTGTGGTTGCATTTCGATCTGGAATGGATAAATGCCGATTCCCAACCACATAGCCAATACACCGGTCATGACCAAAAGAACGCTGCGAGCGTGCCTCGGCGGCACAATATGAGGTAGCCAGCTGGCGTGTTCAGCGCATCTTTCTTGACTATGCCACCAGGTTTCGACGCCAGAGCGGGTAACCGATTAGCCGGGACTCGATGGTGACGCTGGATGTACTTGGCTTGTTCGCCTGCTATTGCGCTTGCGCGAAAATCGTGAATACGCATGCGCCGATGACACTCATCCATGAAAACAATTTCATCACCAGGTCCTTGATCGAAGGTTAGGGATGCTCAAAAAATGGATACGGCTATAGTTCTGCTGCTTGAGACTGGAGAACCGAGATCTTACTGCTGACACCCAATCCATTACGGCAACGCCAAGATCAACATCATTGCCCCGCAAGCTCAACCGAAATCATGTAGCTTTTCTGCAACCATGTGACCGAGAGAACCACCATGCCCGAACACAAAATTTTTTCCATGCCCTTTGCCAAGGTATATCCCATGTATGTGCAGAAGGCTGAACGCAAGGGGCGTACCAAGGCGGAGGTCGATGAAATTATCTGTTGGCTGACCGGTTATGACAGCACTGGACTCCAACAGCAGATCGACCGGGAAAGCGATGTTAAAGCCTTTTTCGCGGGTGCACCGGCGATGAATCCGAAGGCCGCCCTGATAAAAGGCGTGATTTGCGGCGTGCGTGTTGAAGAGGTCGAAGATCCGCTGATGCGAAAAATCCGCTACCTGGACAAACTGATCGACGAGCTGGCCAAAGGCAAGGCAATGGAAAAAATCCTGCGGCGGGAATAACCGCAGGTTTCCTGTCACTTCACAGCTTCCGCCGGGGATGGATCGGGTTTCCCGCGGAATTGCAGTATCGCGAGCGCAACGACGGTGATCGCGAGCGGCGGGAATGAAACCCACAGCACCGTATTCCATCCGAACACGCTCAGCAGCCCTCCGGAGACGAACGACCCCAGGGCCATCAGACCGAATACGATAAAGTCATTGAGCGACTGCACTCGGGTTTTTTCCGCATCGCTGTGGCATTCCAGCACCAGGGCCGAGGCCCCGAGAAAACCGAAGTTCCACCCCAGTCCCAGTAGGGTCAACGTCCACCAGAAATGCATCACTTCCCGGCCCATAAGCCCCACCGCGGCGGAGATGCCGATCAACAGCAGGCCCAGCATCATTACCCGCTCGGCTCCGAAACGCGCAATGAATCTGCCGGTAAAAAAGCTGGGGCCGAACATGGCAATCACATGCCATTGCAGACCGAGATTGGATGACGCGGTTGAGTGCCCATGCATATGCATGGCGAGCGGGGCGGCAGTCATCAGGAAATTCATCAGCGTATAGGAGATAGCCCCACAGGTCGCGGCGGCGATAAAACGGGGCTGCCGCACAATCACCGCCAGCGGTCGCCCGCCACGGCCCTCGGCGGCAACAGGTTTGGGCAGGCGCACGCCGAGCAGGATCAGCCCGGAAACCGCAGCCACCGCGGCCTGCGCAAAAAACGTGACAGCGAACAGCGGCTCTGGCCGCAGGTCCATGGTCCAGGTCACCAGTTGCGGCCCCACCACTCCAGCGGCAACACCGCCGATCATCACCATCGACAGAGCCTGCGCCTTGCGCTCCGGCGCTACCGCATCCGCCGCGGCAAAGCGGAACGACAACACGACGGCGGCATACGCGCCGCCAAAAAAGGTCGACAGACAGAACAGCCAGAAACCATCCACCCCACCCACGAAGGTAGCGACCATGGCCAGCAGGCCGGCGAGCACACCGGCACTGGCGCCGCTCAGAAATGCGGCGCGGCGACCGTAGCGCCCGGCGATCGCGCCTGCGGGAAGTGTGCAAAGTGCCATACCCACCACAAAAATAGACAGCGGCAGGGTTGCCAGCAGCGGCGTCGGTGCCAGCTTATTGCCAATGATGGCGCCAGTGGCGTAGGCCACCACTGAGTTCGCCCCGGCCAGCGCCTGGGCGATGGCGAGCCGCCAGATCGTGCTGCGCTGTTGCTGCGCGCTCAGTGAATGCATTTCAGTGTCCACCCTCTGGCAGATAGTGTTCCCGAACCACGTCCGCCAGTTGCGTCCACGGTAGCGTCAGTTCAATTTCGCCCATCGAGTAAGGACCAAGGGTATACACACCGTAGAGCAGTACCAGACCGTCTTCCGTGAGGCGGAAGTCATCGCTGTGAACAAACGGCCAGTTCTGCCGAAAGTCTGCATCCATACTCTGCGTATCCAGCCACTCCCCGTGCGCCGTCCGGGCCCGAGCCCAGAACTCGGCCTCCGCCCCCGGCTTTATTACATCCGCCAGCGCAACCGGGTGGTCCTCATTCAGATCCCAGTTCAACCAGCGGGTTACCGACATACCGTGGGCGCCCCCACTGTAGATATAGCTGGTGACCGCCATCGTGAGCAGGTTGTCCCGCTGCGCTAGTTTTTTGGCATCGCCGGTCAATTGCCAGCGGGCACTGGAGATATCCGATACCTCTGCCGCATCGTCGATAAATGCCTGCGCCACCTGTGCGAGGCTGGTATCGCCCGGCGCGGCCGGCGCCTCACCATTGCCCTGAAGTTGCTCGATCAGCTGGCGGAGCACGGCATCATTCAGGGCGGGACGCTCGGTGAAAACCTCGCGCTTGACCACCACCGAGGTGCAGTCCTCCTCCGGCTTGCAATCCGGCGCGCGCCACTCCTGTATTTCCATTTTCGATGCAAGCGGTCCAGTGACGGACACACTCTTTTCACAGGCCGCCAGATTCAGCAGCATCGTGAACAGGGCCAGTGAGCCGAGAAACCGTGCCTTTCCTGCGGTGTTGTAAATCGTCATCGCTACTCCTTTCTGATCTGCCGACGGAATGCCACAGCATAACGCAGAGTGCCGCGTGGCCATCGCATTTAGTGTTAACACCCCTAATCTTGTCCGCACATTCCACGGCAACGACTCTTGCTTCCCACGCCGCCATGGTAGAGTGACCGGTTCGGAGCGTCGTGCCTGTCACAGGATTCACAGGCCGAACCACGATACCCGGGAGCCGCCGTTGATCGCCTTTACCCTGAACAGCATTCACAACATGACCGACGACCGCACGTTTGATCGCGGCCAGGACTATTTCCTGCGCGGGCGGGTGCAGGAGGCGCTGTGGGACGAAGAGGCACAGATCTACCGCGGCCGCGTAAAAGGGTCAGCACGTTTTGTGTACCGGGTGGAACTGGATGTCGAACAGGGACATCTGGTTGGTCTCTGCTCCTGTCCGGTCGCGCTCAACTGCAAGCACGCGGTGGCCACGGCGCTGGAACTCTTGCAGCGTACCGAACACCGGGAAGCCCCCAGCGCGAAACCGCCGCGAGTACCGGCCGCCGCTCCCAGGGCCCCGCAGTGGCAGCGCTGGCTGGAACATCTGCCCCCGGCGCCGCGCTCGCGCCCGGCGCAACTGGAGCACGGCCATCACTATCTGCAGTATGTACTGGAACTCAATACCCAGGGACGCCTGCAGCTCGCTACCAAGAAGGGCTACCTGAAAAAAGACGGCAGCTGGAGCCAGCTCAAGTATTTTTCACCGGATACCACCCGACTCGGGTGGAGCCGCCCCAGTCATCTGCTGGATGAAGACATTACCATTCTGCAGCTGCTGCCGCGCATTAACGCCGTCGGGCAGTTGGGGCTTATCGGTGAGCAGGGACGGCAGGCACTCACCCACCTGTGCTACAGCGGACGCTTCTACTTTGAAGATACCCCCATTCAACGCGGCGCCGCGCGGGCACTCACCTGGCACTGGCAGGCGCACGATAATAACAGCAGACAACTGATCGCGGAGCTGGAGGGTATCGAATCCGGCACGGCGTGGAAGCTGATCCCCGTCAACCCACCCTCTTATCTGAATACCGATACGGCCGAGGTCGGTGATATCGTCACGCCGCTGCCCACTGGCCAGCTGGCGCACCTGCTGGAGATGCCACCGGTATCCGAGACCGATCTCGGACTGATGTCGGTACAGTTACGGCAGATAATTCCCGCGGCGCACCTGCCACTACCCGTAGAACCCAGGCTGCGAACCATTCGCGAATTTACCCCGCACATTACGCTGGTGGGCTGCGATCTCGATCACTACAAATTGCCGGCGCTGAAACTGCACTTCGATTACGCCGGCTTCGCCCTGCCCCCGCCCTACAGTAAACAGTTCGACGGCGCGGAAAAAACGGTCGCGCAGGACAACACCTACTTCCACATCGTCCGCGACCTGGAAGCGGAGCACCACTGCTGCGACCGGATTCACGCCCAGGGGCTGTATCTGATTCCCGAAGCTCTGGGAAGTCAGGAAGAAATATGGGTACTGGATGTCACCACGCCGGGAAAAATCTTTGAGCATTGGCATGCGTTGCTGTCGCAACAATTTCCCGAGTGGGAAGACCAGGGCTGGATAATCGATACCGATCCCAGCTACCAGTTTGATGTTGAGCGTGCCCACATCACCATCGAGCTCGCCGACAGCGACAATCGCTGGTTCGAGTTCGGACTGAATATCGCACTCGCGAACGGTCGCCAGTTGCCTATTGTGGATCTGGTCGAGCGCTGGCTGGAGCAGAATGCACCGCGGGAAATGACCATCAACGTGGATGGCGATTGGGTCAGTGTGGACACCGGCCCCTTACAGAATATTCGCGGCCTGTTGCTGGATTTGTTGCGGGAGAAAAAGCTCGGCACCCCAGTGCGGCTACCCGCGTTTCAGGCCGCGCAATTTGACGGCGTGGGAAATGTCGATGAGCGCCATGCGCCCATCACCCATAAACTGGTTGAGCAGCTCAACAATTTTTCCGGACTGGAGCCCATTCCCACCCCTAAACACCTCAAGGCAACCCTGCGCCACTATCAGCGGGAAGGCCTCAGTTGGCTGGTGTTCCTGCAGCGCCACAGCTTCGGCGGCATTCTCGCCGATGACATGGGCCTCGGCAAAACGTTGCAGACACTCGCACTGGTGCAATACATGAAGGAGCACGCGCTGCTGAGCAGACCCGCGCTGGTGGTCGCCCCCACCAGCCTCACCGGTAACTGGGTACGGGAGGCCGCACAGTTTGCGCCACAGCTGAACGTCATTCTGATACACGGGCCGGACCGGGCCGCGAACTTTGACGAGATCGAACACAGCGACCTCGTGATCACCACCTACCCGCTGCTGGTGCGTGACAGCGATCACTACCGCAATATCCCGTTCAGTGTAACGGTGCTGGACGAAGCCCAGGCCATCAAAAACCCCAGCACCAAAATCGCCGAGTGCGTGCGCACACTCCGTAGCGATACTCGCCTTTGCCTGTCCGGTACCCCACTGGAAAATCATCTCGGGGAACTCTGGTCGCTGATGGACTTCGCGCTTCCCGGGCTGCTCGGCGGGCGCAAGACATTTCAACAGGCCTATCGCACACCGATCGAAAATCATGGCGATCACGATCGACAACGGGAACTGGCGCGCAAGATACGTCCGTTTATGCTGCGTCGCACGAAATCAGAAGTCGTTTCAGAACTGCCACCGAAAATTGAAACCACCCAGTATGTGGAGCTCGGCAGCAGACAGCGCGCTCTGTATGAGAGCGTGCGTATCAGCCTGGAAAAGCGCATTCGCGATTTAGTGGCGCGCCAAGGCATGGGCAGGAGTCATATCGAATTTCTCGATGCCCTGCTGAAACTGCGTCAGACCTGCATCGACCCGCGCCTGGTAAAACTGGACAAGGCCGCGGATGTCAACGAGAGCGCGAAGCTGGAGTGGCTGGCTGAAAGCCTGCCGCTGCTGCTGGAAGAAGGCCGCAGTGTCCTGATTTTTTCCCAGTTCACCCAAGTGCTGAAGCTGATCGAAGACCAGCTTGCAGCGCTCGGGATCGACTACGCAAAACTCACCGGGCAGACCCGCAAACGCCAGGATGCCATCGACCGCTTCCAGAACGGCGACGTGCGTGTATTCCTGATCAGCCTCAAGGCCGGCGGCGCCGGCCTCAATCTCACTGCTGCGGATGTGGTCATCCACATGGACCCGTGGTGGAATCCCGCGGTGGAAAACCAGGCCACCGATCGCGCCCACCGCATCGGCCAGGAAAAGCCGGTGTTTGTGTACAAACTGGTGGCGGCGGATACGGTGGAAGAGCGCATTCAACGGATGCAGCAACAGAAACAGGCGCTCGCCGACGCGCTGTTCGATGCAACGTCTTCGGCGGCCCTGCCCGCGGACCACGCGGAGCTTCTGTCACTGCTGTCAGCCTAGCGGCATTTCATTCGCCCGTTTTATTTGGCCAAACGTAATCACTGAACCGGACACGCAGGTCTTTCTTGCTCACCTTCCCGGTGGCCGTGTGGGGAATTTCCGCTACAAACTCGCACGCTTCGGGAATCCACCAGCTGGCAACGCGCCCCTGGAAGTGCGCCAGCAGTTCCGCAGCGGTGGGTGATTCCCCTTCTTTCGCCACCACCACCAATAGCGGGCGCTCGGTCCATTTTTCGTGATAGACACCGATGACAGCGGCCTCAGCCACCAGCGGGTGGGTCATGGCGACATTTTCCAGTTCGATGGAAGAAATCCACTCGCCGCCGGATTTGATGACATCCTTGGTGCGATCGGTAATCTGCATGTAGCCATCGGCATCAATAGTGGCCACATCACCAGTCTCAAACCAGCCCTCGGCATCGCAGGCGTCCTCACCGGCCTTGAAGTAGCGTTGAATCACCCACGGCCCCCGCACTTTCACCGCACCGGACGCTTTGCCATCCCAGGGCAGTTCGCGGTTGTTGTCGTCGACAATTTTCATGTCCACCCCGCAAACCGGCCGCCCCTGCTTCAGCCGCACCGGTGTTTTTTCCTGCTCACTCCATGAAACCATATGGGGCCTCAAGGTGTTGTAGGTTCCCAGCGGGCTCATTTCCGTCATGCCCCAGGCCTGCTGTACTTCAACGTCGAACTGATCGCGAAACCGGTCAAATATGGGTTGTGGACAGGCGGCACCACCGGTGGTGATACGCTGCAGGCTCGGCACCTGCTGCCCGGATCTTTCCAGATATCCCAGCAGCGCAAGCCATACGGTGGGCACCCCGGCCGACAGCGTGACTTTCTCTTCATTGATCAGGGTACACAGCGTTTCACCATCTCCCATTTTCGCGCCCGGCATGACCAGCTTGGCGCCGACCATAGGGCCGCTGTACACCAGTCCCCAGCCATTGACGTGAAACATCGGCACAATGGGCATCACGACGTCGCGCCCGGAAAGTCCGAAGGAATCGGCCAGCGCCGATCCGTAACAGTGGAGCACGGTGGAGCGATGTGAATACAGTACGCCTTTGGGATTGCCGGTGGTTCCCGAGGTGTAACACAGTGAACTCGCCTCGTTTTCATCCAGTTCCGGCCAGTCGAATGTATCCGCTTCACCGGCGATCAGAGATTCGTAGCAGATCAGGTTGGGCAGACAGGAACTCGCCGGCATGTGCGCTTCATCCGTCATCACCACAAAGCCCTTTACCCGGGGCAAACGCTCCACCAGTCGCTCGAGCACCGGCACAAACATGACATCCAGAAACAGATATTGGTCTTCCGCGTGATTGATGATGTATTCCAGCTGCTCGGGAAACAGGCGCGGATTGATGGTGTGGCACACCATGCCTGAACAGGAAATCGCGTAGTACAACTCGAGATGGCGATAATCATTCATCGCCAGCGTGCCGACGCATTGGCCCGGCTCTACTCCGAGTCTGGCCAATGCATTGGCGAGCTGGCGCACGCGGCGGAAGGCGTCCGCATAGGTATAGCGATGGTAGGGATTGTCCGCAGTGACGGAAACAATCTCGCTGTTTCCATACACCTTGTCTGCAAACTTCATGATGTTGGTGATGGTCAGCGGCAGGTTCATCATCTGGCCGTGCATAGTGATTCCTCTCGTCATTTTCTGTTTGCTGGTTGTAGTTATTACTCTGTGCTATACGCAGGCTTTCCAGGTATTTATGCCGTGCAGGGAACGAGACTGCGATCAAGTGCTTCGACATACACCTCCGCCATGGCCCAGGGGCCGTATCCGGCCGCGGGATTCAGGTGACCGACCTCCCCAAGATTGACCAGCCGGCTCCCCCAGTCCTCAGCCATCTGCGCAGCCGCCGGGAAAGATGCCAGGTAGTCGTTACTGCTGGCGGCGAGAATACTGGGAAACGGTAGCGGGGTACGTGGCAACGGATCCCAACCATGGGCGCGCAGTGAGTCCGGCGTGGGGTAGTTGGATGGCCAGCTGGCACTGAGATCTGGTGGCGCCGCCAACAGTGCGCCCTTGATCTCCCGCGTATAGCGCGCGGCCCAGTGCGCCACCATCAGGCAACCGGCACTGTGGGCCACAAAAATAATGTCGCCATCGATGCGGTCAATTTCCCGCTGTATGTTTTCGATACGCGCCGCGCAATCCAGTTTGTTTTCCGTTAATGGCGGTACGCTGCGAACTTTATTCAACTTAGACGCCAGAATGGTCTGCCAGTGATCTTCCACATGATCACGCAAGCCGGGAATGATCAGTACAGTGGCTTCGGTCTGCATCTTTTACCTCATCAAATATTTGAAAACGGCGTAAAAAAAGGGGCGTGGACAACCAATGATCCAGCCCCCAAAGCGTAAATTTCCGACTACAAACGACTACTCAACACGACTTCAGAAGTTCATACTTACCGTCAGACCGAATGTTCTCGGCGTGCCGGTATATGCCTGGTACGACGCACCGCCATCGAGTTTCGACGCGATTGGTGATGCCGTCTTCTGGATGAAGTAAGTCTCGTTTTCCAGATTCTTGACCCACGCCGCCACATCCCAGGTGTCGTTGCGCCAACCGGTGCGGAAGTTGCCCACCCAGTACGCCGGTTCCTGGTGTCGGGGATCCAGCTCCGAGCTGTAATTGGCATCGTCGGTGTAGCGATAATCGATGCGTGAGTAGAGGTCACCACCGGCAAGCGGCTGCTCCCATTCCAGGCCGAAATTGCCCGTCAGCCTGGGGGCAAATGGAAGCAGCTCTCCGCTCAGATCACACTGACCCAGCGCATTTTCCGGCGCGCGGCCAAAGTAGCACTGGCCGCCGGTATACTGGTCATAGCGCGCTTCGATGTATGCCACATTGGCCGCCGCGGTGAGGTTTTCCGTGAGCAGCCAGGTGGTGTCGAGTTCAATACCATCCACCGCCACTTTCTCGGCATTGTTCACCGCAAACGCCAGACCGATAAACGTCGCATTCTGGAAGTTGTCGTACTCGGTATGGAACAGGCTGCCGTTGATCCGTGCCCGGTTGTTCCACATCTGGGTTTTCCAGCCCAGTTCGAAGTTGTCGATATTCTCTTCTTCAAAGGGGCGGGCCTCTTCACTGAAATTTCCCCACTGCAGGCTGTAACCACCGGCCTTGAAGCCCCGCGAATAGGTGCTGTACACCATGGTGTCTTCACCGGCAAACCAGCTCAGGGTCACGTTACCTGTTACCGCCGACCAGCTGTCGCTGTCGGAAAAATCGCTGGCATCCGGTGTCAGTGAACAGGCGAGATTATTGAGGATACAACCGAGCGCTGTGGTGGTGTGCTGCTCAACCTCACCGTCTTTTTTGTCCAGGGAGTAACGTATACCGGCGTCCACTTTTACGGTTTCCGTCAGGTACTTTCCGAGAGTTCCAAAAACGCCGTAACTCTGGGTATCCTGTTCGGCGAATACGTCACCGGTATCACCGGCACTGCCAAACAGAGCCGGGCGGAACTGTTGGGGAACGCCAAGCACGGATCCCACCACGTTACCGAGCATGCCGATGTCGGACTGAAGTTGAAATTCCGGTGCGTTGCGATCACCGCGGGTAAATGCGTTGTTGTAGTAAAAGGCGCCCAACAGCCAGTCGAAGCTTTCACTGCTATCTGACATCACGCGGAATTCCTGGGAATAGGAGCGGCCGTCCTGGATGTCGTTGAAAACCAGCAAATCCGCAGGCAGCTGTTCAACGCCGTACATGATGTTGCTGGAGGTGTAATTTTCGTAGCCGGTAATAGAGTTGAAAACAAATCCGTCACCGGTGTACTCGAAATGCAGTACACCGTCGGTTACCTGCTGGTCGAAATCATTGGTGCCGACCTGCTCGATAATACGATCGCCGGGGTCGTTATTGGTTACCGGACTACCCGCGCCAAACTGTGCCATGGCATTGGATACGGCTACGACGGTAGGGCTATACCAGGTATCCCCCAGCATGGTGTTCATGTGCCGTTCCATGCGACCGAGAATCAGGCGTGACGACAGGTTATCGGTGAGGTCCGCATTCAGCTGCACACGCACGGCCTGGCCGTCCTGGCTGTCGCCGCCCTCGCCGATCAAGTTGTCGATCATCTGGTCGCGACGTGTGCTGGATACACTTACACGGCCATTGACGGTATCGGTAATGCCACCGTTCACATACCCTTTGATCTGGCTGAATCCCTCTGAGCCAAAACCATACTCCGCCTTGCCTTCAAACTCCGAAGACGGACTTTCGGTATTGACGATAATGACTCCGGCACTGGCATTTTTTCCGTACAGGGTACTCTGTGGGCCTTTCAAAACTTCTACGGATTGCACGTCCACCAATTCACCCAGACCAACGCCGGAGCGCGAACGGAACGCGCCGTCAATGATCAGTGCGGTGTCAGGTTCGAAGGTGGGAATATTGCCCTCGTTACCGATACGGCGAATCCGAAAGGTGGCATTGAGTGGGGACAGATTGCTGGTGACGATCAGAGACGGAATCTGTGCGGCTACATCATCGATATCGCGGAAACCTGCTTTCGCCAACTGATCGCCGGTCAGCGCGTCCACGGCCACAGGAACATCCTGCAGGCTTTCGGTACGCTTCTGCGCGGTAACCATAACCTCTTCGATTTCCAGCGTTCTCTCATCGTTCGTTTCAGCCCATCCAGCTACCGGGCAGGCAGCGAGACTAATGGCAAGCGCCAGAAGTGAAGGCTGTACCAGTCCGTTGGAATTATCTTTATCAGGATTGGTGCGGTGTAATTTCATTATTATCTCCTCAATTTGCCTCAGTGTTATTTCACTGAAGCCTGACTGGCTGATGCGGAAATGGTATTAGCAATCCGCCAGCGGTTGGGGTGGCCGGTATCCGGGTTGGAATCCGGCCACACCGTCACTCTAAAAGAGGAGCGCGAAATCGACTTCGCATCGAGCGACAGTTATTTTTCATCTCACGACAAAGCCGGTTAAATATGAATAAAAAACCGACAGATAAAAAATCGTCACGTTAACTTCGGGTATTACCAGAAGTAGAGAATCGCAAGCACCAGGGCGGCGAGGAAGACGGTTTCAATAAGCATCAGCAGAATGGGCTTGAAGCCCACTTTCGCCAGTTCGCGCAGCTGGGTTTTCATACCCAGTGCGCTGATGGCAAACACCAGGCACCAGCGCGACAGATCGTTGCCCAGTTGCTGTGTGCTCTCCGGTATCCAGCCGGTGCTGTTCACCGCCGCCAGTACCACGAACATGACTACAAACAGCGGCAACAGCGGTGGCCGCTCGCCACCTTCCTTCGCACCGCGCGCGCGCGCTATCATCACCGCGCACACAATCACCGGCAGCAGCATGGCAATTCGCATCAGCTTCACGATCGTCGCGGTATCACCCGCCGTCGGAGAAATGCTGTAACCGGCACCCACGACCTGCGCCACATCGTGAATGGTGCCACCAAAGAATACGCCCGCATCCACATCACTCAGGCCTAACCACTGGGCCACCATCGGATAGCCGATCATCGCAACCGTAGAGAGCGCAGACACACCCACCACCGTAAACAGGGTGGCGCGCTCCTTGGCCGGATGAGCCGGCAGCGCGGCCGAGAGTGCCATTGCCGCGGAGGCTCCACAAATTGCCGTGGCCCCTCCCGTCAGCAATCCGAACAAGGTCTGAAAGCCAAATGCCTTTGCCAGCAGCATGGACACGCAAATGGTGATGGTGACAATGGCGATCACCATCACCACAGGCCCCCAGCCGAGCGAGGCTACCTGATCGAACGTAATACGCATTCCCAGAAGCGCGACGCCGACCCGCAGAACAGACCTTGCGGTAAATTCAATCCCCGCCTTGCACGGCCCCTCTGCCGCAAGAAAATTCATGGCCATGCCCAGCAGCAGCGCAAACAGCATGACCGGCGCACCATAGTGCTCGGACAGAAAACTCGCAGCAGCGGCAACGATGGCACTGGCAATAAGACCGGGCAGGAGCACCTGCGAGCGTGTGTGAACCGCGGACCAGGTGGCAGCAATCATTCTTTTGCCTCTCGATGAATGGACGCTGAAACGTCGACAAGAATCTGCCCTTGCACGACAGACACCGGATAGGTAGCCACACACAATTTGCTGCCGGGCCGGAATTCACCGGTGGCCAGGTCGAAGCGTAAACCGTGTGCGAGACACTGAATGACTTTCCCATCCAGACGACCGGAAACCAGGGATGAACCGGCATGGGGACAGCGATCGTCAATGGCATACAACTGACCATCAACATTGAACAGCGCGATGTCTTGTCCACGCACATTCAATAGCCAGCGACTGCCCGGCGGAAACTGGGCCACAAGCCCCACGGGGACCGCACTCACGCCGGGCTTTCCTCGAGAAATTCAAGCAGCACCGCGTAGATGGTTTCCGGCGGTTGTGCACCTGCCAGTTGTAGGGACTGATTGATACTGAAATGCGGTACACCGTTCACGGAAGCCACAGAGCGGAATACCCCGGTGTCGTGCAAGCCGGCCTCAAGCGATTCGATGGGGAAGCCACAAGAGGAGGCAATTGCAAGCAGTGTGGCGCAATCGCCCAGATCTTCGCCCGTCACGAAATAGGCGGCGAACATACGCTCAAGCAGGAGTTCAATCTGCGCCTGGCTCGAGGCTACTTGCTGGGCACAAACAAAAAGGCGATGTGCATTTTTGGTGTTGGGCATACGCGGAATTTTCGTGAGATCAATATTGACTCCCGCGTGGGTGGCCGCGGCCATCACCTCCGACTGACGCCGTCGCACCGCTTCATCACTGCCGAGGCGCTGGCGATAAAAGTCGGCAAAGGGCACACCGTCCTCCGGCAGGAACGGCAACAGCTGCACACCATGCCAGCGCACATCGACGGCAATCTGCGGCAAAGCAATCTTCAGTGCATGGATCGCCTTGTCGAGATTCCGCTTTCCGATCAGGCACCAGGGACAGATAAAGTCGAAGGTGACATCGATACGCAGCGTATTCATGCCGGAATAGCCTCCCGGGCATCCGCTTGCGCGTGAACCCCCGCGATATCCCGCTGATAGTGGCGCTTGGCGTTATAGAACACAAAGGCCGCCGCCAGACTCACCAGTGGTACCAGTGCCAGCGCCTGCGCCAACTCCACCCGATCCGCGAGTATGCCGGTCACGAAGGGGCCCGGCGCGAGTCCCAGCAGGTTGTTTACCAGAGTGAGTGTTGCAAAGGCGGTACCGTGAATGGCGGCATGGGTAAGATTGGCGACCATAGCGCCGGAGGGACCGGTCGTACCCGCCACCAGAAACATGCCCAGACCAATCAGAACCAGCTGAGGCACGCCCGGCGTCATCCGGAAGCCGGTACAGAGTAATACGCAGCACAGTACACAATAAATTATTGCCAGAACGATTTTTCGCTCCGGCTGCTGGCGGCACAATCGGTCGCTCAGCATGCCACAGATCACCATCCCCGCACCGCTGATCAGTACGAAGACTGCAGCGGCGATACCTGCCTTGTCGGCAGCCATGTGGTAGGAGCGATTCATGAAACTCGGAATCCAGGCCATCATCGAGGCGGCCACAAACAATTGCAGCCCGCTGCCCATGTAGGCGCACAGTACCGACTTGTTGTTGATCACGCCCCGCAGAGACGGCCGCTGTTTTCGCAGCACCTGTGTCTGTGCCATGACCTTCTTTTCCCGGATCAGTGCCGGATAAATCAAGGCCAGAATAATGCCGAAGATCGCCATCCCGGCAAATGCCCAGCGCCAGCCCAGGTGCTCCGCAAGGACGCCGCCAAGCGCCATTCCCATTACCGAGCCCAGCATGCCACCGGCCATAAACGCACCGGTCAGTGTGGCGCGCAGACTCGGAGGAAATACCGAAAGCACCAGTGCAATGCCGACACTGCCATAGGCGGCCTCACCAATGCCCACGAAAAAACGTGCGGCGAACATCTGCTCAAAACTTTCCGACAGACCACAGGCCAGCGTGGCAACACTCCACAACAGGGCCATCAGGGTCAGGCTCTTCACCCGCCCCCAGCGGTCTGCAAGCATCGACAGTGGTACCGTCAGCAGCCCCACCATCAGGGCAACGATACCCGACAGAGAACCGAGCTGTGCATCGCTCAGGTGCCACTCGTTTTTGAGCAGGGGAAACACCGCGTTCAACACCTGCCGCGACATATAGTCGGAAATCAGCAGACCAAAGGTGAGCGCGAATACGATCCAGGCATAGCGGCGGGAAACCGCCACCACCGGAATATCGGCGTGCGCATAGTGGGCCATAAAGATTCCTCACCAGACTCAGGCGATTAACTTACCCAGGACGGAATAATCGCTGGTGGCCTGCGCCACCAGCGCAGGAATCAGAACGCGCGCAGCGGCACGTTCTTCTGGCCCAGTTTACGGTTTGGCGCCATACCGTGCGCGGCCAGTGTTTCATTGGCGTCTTTGTACCAGGTACCGATGCGGTAAATTTCACGGGCTTCCTGGCCATTCGCCACTTCGCGACCAAGTTCGTTGGCGATGCGTACCAGCTGCTGGATTTGCGCCACCGACGTCATGCGATTGCCGTGCTGGTCGATCAGGGTATCCTCGATACCACAGCGCGGGTGCAACCCGAGAGCCATGGCTACGGTGTTGATCGGCAACACGTTCTTCATCAGGGATTCCAGGGTCAGGCAGGCACCATCCGGCGCACGGCGAATGAACTCCATGAAATTGTAGGGATTGGGGCCGTCAAAGCCGCCGCCGATACCGACCCAGGTCAGGTTCAGCGGGCCGCGATAAACACCGCGGCGCACCATGCGCTCCAGGGTTTCCAGCGAGTGCATGCCGGTGAGCTGGAAGTGCGGCTGGATTTTCGCCGCCTGCAGGCGCTTCAGGTGTTCCTCCACCCAGCCCGGACCGGCCGGCACGGTCATTTCGCGGTAGGCTTCCCAGTATGCGGGATCGCAGATACTGGTGCCGGCCACTTCATCTTCCGCCATCAATTCGGTGATGTTCATCTGCACGGTGTTGATGGCCACCGTTACCTGATCCGGCTTCGGCGTCAGCTCCGCCAGCATATGGCGGGTGTCGTCCGACAGCCATTTGGCCTGCTGGCCATCATCTTCCGGCGCAAAGGAAATGGAACCGCCCACCTGGATGATCATATCCGGCACCGCTTCGCGGACACCGGCGATCAACTCGTTGAATTTGGACAGTCGCTTTGAGCCCTTGCCATCGAGTTCGCGCACGTGCAGGTGAAGAACCGTTGCACCAGCTTCATAACAATCCACGGCCTTCTGGATCTGCTCTTCCATCGTGACCGGAATATCTTCCGGAAAATCTTCCGGCATCCACT